>JBEGMZ010000060.1:0-7960 GCA_041182745.1 Acidobacteriota bacterium | reverse complement strand
AGGTAAGTCAGGACATAGTATATTGATTCCATATCATCTCCCGGTTTTTCCGAAGCGTCGGCGATCACTGCCACCAGACATCCGGTTGGTGGCAGTGATACCCTGATCAGCGATTCCAAGCGAGCCAGCCGCGGAGCAACCGTCTGCTCACGGAGCCGATTCGCGACAACTCATACGCATCACCAATGCGGCGCAGACTGTCGGAGAGTGTCGGATAGGGTTGGATGGTTCTGGCGAGGGTGCCGCAATTCAAACCAGCGGTCATGGCGAGGGTGAGCTGTCCGATCATCTCACCAGCCTGCCGCGCCACTATTGTCCCTCCAAGGATCCGCCCCGAACGAGGCTCGATGTGGACTGAGACAAATCCGACCTCGTCACCCTCAAGGATGGCCCGATCATTATCACTGAGATCGGTGGTGAGCGTCTCAACGATCTGACCTGTGTTCTCCGCTTCAGCTTTTGTCAACCCGACGTGGGCGATCTCAGGATCGGTGTAGGTTACGCGTGGAATCACGAGCCGACTGACTCTTTCGCGCCCCAGCAGAAGTGCGTTCCGAATTACCACTCGTGCCATGGCATCCGCAGCGTGGGTAAACCTGATCGATGAGCAGACGTCACCGGCAGCGTAGATCCGCGGATTGCTGGTTCGAAGTCGATCGTCAACCCTTATCCCATCCGCTCCCAGATCGACACCCGCCGCCGCCAGCCCAAGCTCTTCGACGTTTGGGAGTCGTCCAACCGCCACCAGGATGCACCCTCCGCTGACTCGTTGCTCAAGCCGCTGATCGTCAAGATAGATGACCGTCCCTGGTCTCTCGACCCGCTGGATGTTGACTCCCTGGCGCAGGCTAACCCCTTCCGCCAACAGCCTTGATTCGATGAGATGTGAGACGTTGACATCCTCGCGCGGCAACAGTCTAAGACCGGCGTTGAGAATTGTGACGCGGGAGCCAAATCGCTGGAACGCCTGCGCCAGCTCGCAGGCGATTGGACCACCACCGATCACCGTCATCTCCGCTGGCAGACTGCGCAGATTGAAGATCGTCTCACTGGTATGAAACTCTGTCCCATCAAGCCCGGGAATTGTCGGTATCGCCGGCCGTCCGCCTGTGGCTATCACTGCCCTGGTAAATCTCAGGACGCGACCTGCCACTTCAACTCTGTCTGGCGCGGTGAATCTTGCCTCTCCAAGGTAGACGTCAACTCCATACTTCTCACGAAATCGGTCGACAGAGTCGTTGAAACTGATTCTGGCCCGCAGCCGTCGCATCCGATCCATGGCGGCGGCGAAGTCGACCCGCGACGCTCCCGCTTCAATGTTCAGACCGAAGTGACCCGCCATCCGCGCATCGTGAACAGCACGGGCCGCCCGGATCAGTCCTTTGGATGGCACACATCCGGTGTTGAGGCAATCACCGCCAAGAAGTCCGCGCTCAACCAGCGCCGCCCGACCACCAAGCAGACCACATCCACCAGCACTGACAAGGCCCGCCGCTCCCGCACCAAGAACGACCAGGTTGTAACGCTGCCCGCTATCCATCCCCGGCGGATTCTGATAGTCACGCGGATGGCAGTTGTTGACCAGGCACTCATCGTCGAGGCTTCCAGGATCGAGCAGATGGTCGTACCTTTGATGAATCGGCTTGGAATCGTCTGACACCCTTCTGTCGCCTTGCTGATCCACTTTGCTTGTCCACCTCTCTTCACAACATCAATTCTTCACAACATCGATCCATTCAGCCTCGGAAGCAGTGCTGATCAAAAAGCATAAGGCGAAGCGGTCTTTGCTCAACCGGCTTCGCCTTGCGACTCGTTGACGAACCACTTGGATTCGCCGCGGACTCTTGATATGAATTACATAGTTTCGGACGTCTCAGCCTGACTGGAACGCCGATCATCCTCGGGCAGACTACTTCTTCGGCGGAACGATCGACTCTTTGCAGGCCTTCGCCACACGGAACTTGACCACCGTCTTAGCCGGGATCTTGATCTCAGCGCCAGTTTTGGGGTTGCGTCCCTTGCGGGCATTACGCTTGGCTTTAACGAGCTTGCCAATGCCGGGGATAGTAAATGCTCCAGCCTTCTTTGTCTGGGTCACCGCAACTTGCGCCAGCTCATCGAGTATCTCATTTGCCGCCTTCTTCGACATCCCAAACTTTTCGGCAAGGTGGCCGGCCAATTGAGTCTTCGTCATTAATTTTGCTGCTGCTGCCATCGTTCTTATCTCCTTGTAATAGATTTTATGACACAGAATCCTGAGTGGTGTCGTTCAAGTCCAAAGCCTGAGCAGTGTGTCTCAAGTTAAATCAGATTCGGTTAGGTACGGCGATGTTCGGTCTGGCTGATGAGTTGAGGCATCGAAATATAGAGCAAACATCACAAGAGATAACGGGAGCGATACGTTTGGAGGCCACGCCCCCTTGCACGATACGCCACCTGATCGTAGCGCATCCGCGCTCTGCACATCGGTTGGAGGCTTTTGGAGGCGAGTGGCCCGACCAACTGCCAGGCACCTTCAACCCCAACATTGCTACAAAAACTGCTACAAAAACTGCCACAAAAACCGCCACAAAAACTGCCACAAAAATAATCACACAGCTTGTCACGTTGTGCGCTACTTTTGGGACTTCACTGACCCTGTCTCGCCAAGCGAAGAGCCTCCATCAGGTCACGTCAGTCTGATCACTTCGATCGTCAATATATCTCAGTCGATGTTAAGCGTGCAAGATAAAAATCACACCAATCCCCCCAATCAACGGGCTTCGTCTCTCCGACAACACACATGAGCCTTTATTTTACTGGTGTTTTGATGCGGCATCGAATGCTCAACCGCAGATCACCTTTCAGACTAGGCGCCGTTCAGTCTGAGTGCGGGGACTCGAGGCTTCACCAGAAGCAGCGCAACGATCAAGTCGACTTTTATCGGATCGAGGCACATCGTCCATTAAACTGGCCGATTATCGATTGCCAAAATCGATACTTTTCGCTAGATTTCTGATTCAATTCTTTCGACCTGGATAAGGTCTGCCGAGAGACGATCGCAAAGATGGAGGTTTTAGTTATGCCGATAGCTGTTTGCCCTGAGTGTGGAGCAGAGGTTCACGTCGATGAAGAGTCAGACAAGGGAGATACCATCCACTGTGAGGAGTGTGACTCCACGCTGGAAGTAGTCGGACTCGATCCGATTGAGCTTGATGTCTCCTCGGATGATGATCCGGACAACTACGACGATGATGACGACTATTGATGACCGTTCCAGCCTCAACGTGCCGGCTCGGCTCCCGGAGAACGGTAGGTTGAACGGCTGAGGCGGAGCACCACGCCTGGTCGCGTTGTTCTCACCTCGAGTCGGTGGTCTCTTCCGTCACGTGAATCGGGATAGTAGGCAATAGCGTAGGTGGAACGAATCTCTTCAGCGAGCGAGCTGAAGACTGGTGAGAAGTCGTTATTATCGGCAGGGTAGTCGCTTCCGCCGGTAGAGCTGACTACACGGGTGGCATCGAGCGGGGTTAGGACTCGGTCTCTGCGGCGAGTTGCGCTGAGGATGTACGACGGCAGTGTGATGGAGTAGACCGTCACTCCGGCCGAAATGGCTCGTCGAACCATTTCGCGGCGGTCGATCACGCTGGCCGAGTCGAAACCATCGCTGATCACGATCAGTGCGCGGCGCACCGGGCGGTTTCCGATGATCCGGGGAGCGCTCTTTTCAAGCATCCTGACCCCGCGATCGATCGCGTCATAGATGCGGGTTGAGCCCTCGAAGCGGACGTTGCGGGTAAATGCTTTGACCAGTCGGTTCGCATCACGGGTAAATTCCTGGCGAACTTTCACTTCGTGGTTGAACGTGAGCGCAGCAAAGACCGACTCTCCCCGCACCAGTTCCAGAAAGCGGAGGGCCGACTCGCGGAGCGTGACCGTTTCATCCGGCTTGAGGCTCCCTGAAAGATCGAGCGCAAAGACGACTGCCAGCGGTCGCGACAACGTTCGCTCGCTGTTGACGGCAAAGAGATCGAACGAGCGGATCTGGCCATCCTCAAAGAGCTGCAGCTCTTCGCGGCGGAGATCACGAACGTAGTCTCCCTTCTGATCGGTCGCGACAATATCGACTGTCACCACGTCTGTGTCGAGCTTAAGTGTCAGCGGTCGATCCTGAGCCAACCCGGTCAGACCGCTCAAAAAGACCAGTAAATGGATTAAACCGAGCTTCATGGATCTTCGTATCCCTGTTGAGGCCCTGATCGATTCAGGCCTTGATTGCCAACGAGCAGCTCGCGCTCTTAATCTGTCATCCACGTCTACATACGAACCGGCAGCAATGGTCTGAACCGACCGGACTTCCGGGCTTAAGATCCGACAAATCAAGACTACTCAAAGCGAGAGTGCAGGATGAAATTGCTACAGCTAACAATCTTAATCATACTATCTCTGGTGATGTCACCGGTCGAGTCGGTCGGTCAAAATAACAAGACTGGTACCGGAGCGGCAGCCAGCCAGCCTGGTAGTCTGCGTGGACGAGTCAAGGCCCAGAAAGGGAGACCAATGGCGGGAGTAACGGTCCGGGCGACCGCCAGCGGGCGCCAATACGAGACGACAAGCAATGCCCAGGGTGATTTTGTCTTCTCCGAGCTGGCGCCGGACGAGTACGTTCTGGCCTTTGTAAAAAGTGGTTACAAGACCTTCACTACCCGCTCGCTGACGGTCGCTCCCGGAGAAACGGTCCGCCTGAGCCGACTGATCGAGATGGCTCCGGACGGTCCGCCCTACTCCGTCATCCGTGGTGCTGTTCTTCACGGTGCCGGATTCACCCTGCCAAACGCCCTCGTGGCGCTCGAGAGAATTGACGGACGCCGAAAGCTGAAGATGGAGACCCTCTCCCTCGAGGGGGGAGAGTTCGCCTTTCGACTCCGGGCCGAACCAGCAACCTACCGAATCACCGCCAAAGCTGCCGGTTTTGAGTCCGCCTCGCTGGAGATGACAATCGAGAACGATGAGGTTCGCAATATTGTGCTGAATCTGAAGAGACTTCCGTAAGGCTGTCCGACTGCGGCTGCAGATACCCACCAAGGGCACGAGAACCTTGCCTCGTCCCTTGTGGCGCTTACGGCTGGCGAAAGAATCCCGCTATTGATTCATCGACGCAAGAAATTCGGCATTTGACTTTGTCTTCTCGAGGCGTTCAAGAACCAGTTCCATCTGTTCGACCGACGAGAGCGGATTGAGAACGCGGCGCAGAACCCAGATGCGATCAAGATCCTTTTTGTTGATCAGCAGCTCTTCCTTACGGGTTCCCGATTTCTGCAGATCGATCGCCGGAAAGACACGCTTGTCCGAAAGTTTCCGGTCGAGGTGAATCTCCATATTGCCGGTGCCCTTGAACTCTTCGAAGATGACATCGTCCATCCGGCTCCCGGTCTCGATCAGCGCAGTGGCGATGATGGTCAGGCTTCCGCCCTCTTCGATGTTTCGGGCGGCGCCAAAGAACCGCTTTGGCCGCTGAAGAGCATTAGAATCGACACCGCCGGAGAGTATCTTTCCGGATGGTGGAACCACGGCGTTGTGGGCGCGTGCAAGGCGCGTAATCGAGTCGAGGAGGATAACCACGTCCCGCTTATGTTCGACCAGTCGCTTCGCCTTCTCGATCACCATATCGGCCACTTGGACGTGACGCGAAGCCGGTTCGTCAAAGGTTGAGGAGATGACTTCGCCATTGACCGAACGCTGCATATCGGTCACCTCTTCCGGACGCTCATCGATCAGGAGCACGATCAGCGTTATCTCCGGATGATTATCGGTGATCGAGTTGGCGATGGTCTGGAGGAGCATGGTCTTTCCAGTCCGCGGTGGCGCGACAATCAGCCCTCGCTGCCCCTTTCCGATCGGCGTAAAGAGGTCGATCACCCGTCCTGAAACGTTGTCAGTGTTGGTCTCGGAACGGAGCTGCTCATTTGGATAGAGCGGAGTCAGGTTGTCAAAGAAGACCTTGTCACGGGCAATTTCGGGTGGTTCAAAGTTGATCGCCTCGACCTTGATCAACGCAAAGTATCGCTCCCCTTCCTTGGGCGGACGAATCTGACCGGATATCGTGTCTCCGGTGCGGAGGTCGAACTTGCGAATCTGCGATGGACTGACATAGATATCATCCGGTCCCGGCAGGTAGTTGTACTCCGGTGCCCGCAGGAACCCGAACCCGTCGGGGAGTGTCTCGAGAACTCCCTCGGAGAAGATCAGGCCTGACTTCTCTGTCTGCGCCTGGAGTATCTTGAAGATCAGCTCCTGTTTGCGCATGCCGGTTGCCCCGGGAACGTCAAGATCCTTGGCAATCTGGGTCAGCTTGGAGATGTTCATCTCCTTCAGATCAGCGATATCAAGGAGATCACCATCAATCTCTTCGTATTCGGCAAATTCGTCGTCTATCGGGGTGTGTGCAATATTCTGGTTTGTTTTTTTTGAAGTTCTTTCTGGCATATGGAATTTACCTCTGCGTCAATCGCTCGAATGATCGTGGGGTAACGATGGGGGTCATAAATCAATCGACACCGGTCGGCTCATTACTCCTTTGACGTTGAATTGTGAATTTCAGGATACAGCAGCGGTCAGAGTACTGGACCGATACCGGTCGCTCCACCCAGGGACGACCGAGATCACCTCCTGATCCGCTATCCGGTGAGCCCGGCCCTTGAACGAATAACATCCCAGAGAGGCCCCGTCCCTTCACGGGTCACAGCGGAGTAAGAGATCACCTGATCAACTTCGAGAATCGAGCCGACCTGCCTGAGTGCCCGACTCCGCTCGCCCGTCGACAACTTATCTGCCTTGGTAGAGACCACCATAAATGGGAGTCCGAAATGCTGGAGCCAGGATTTCATCTGGAGATCTAATGGGGTGGGCCCATGCCGTGCATCAACGAGAAGAATTGATAGCACAAGCGCGGTTGTTTCCGCAAGGTATCTCTCAATTAATTGGCCCCAGACCCGGCGATTCTCCTTTGATGTTTTGGCAAAACCATAACCGGGAAGGTCGACAAAATAGAACTGCTCGTTGATCAGAAAAAAGTTTATCGACTGGGTCCGGCCGGGTGTCGAGCTGGTTCGGGCAAGCCCTTTGACACCGAGCAGACTGTTGAGCAGGCTCGACTTCCCGACATTCGAGCGTCCTAAAAACGCGATCTGTGGGCGCGAATCGGTCGGGAATGAAGCGGGAGTTGTCGCCGCCAGCTTGAATTGAGCACTTTTTACTCTCATTACATCAACTGACAGCCGTGAAGCGACCCTCTGACCTCACCCTGAGCGCTGACCGATCCTTCATTCGGTAGTTCCACTGATAACACCGCCTGACGTCTCGGTTGCCGGAGGTGCCGGCCATAGTGAAGCGCCAATCTCGAGCGCCGACGAGCGTGGAACAGGCATCTTTTCGAGGGCAATCTGAAGAACCTCATCCATCGTCTCAACCAGATTTATCTGGAGTGCCCCGCGTACATCGGAAGGAACCTCGGCGAGGTCCTTCTCATTCTCACGTGAAAGGATGATGGTGGTCAGGCCGGCGCGGTGAGCCGCCAGCAACTTATCCTTGACTCCGCCGATCGGAAGAACCTTGCCGCGCAGCGTGATCTCTCCCGTCATGGCAACCTCGCGGTTGACCGGGATGCCAGTGAGAGCCGAGGTCATCGCAACGGCCATTGTGATGCCGGCAGACGGCCCATCCTTCGGGATTGCGCCTTCCGGGACGTGAACGTGAAGGTCGTAGCTCTTGTGGAGGTCGGCTGGAATGCCCAGTTCAGCCGCGCGGGAGCGAATGTAGGTGATCGCAGCCTGGGCTGATTCCTGCATCACGTCACCGAGCTTTCCGGTGAGGGTAAGGCGCCCGGTACCTTCAACCAGCGTCGCCTCGATCTGAAGGACATCGCCGCCGACCTCAGTAACTGCCAGACCGTTGGCGAGACCAACCTCACTCTGCTGATTGA
>JBEGMZ010000059.1:0-15381 GCA_041182745.1 Acidobacteriota bacterium | reverse complement strand
TCAGGGAACAATCGAGATGCAGGCACCGTTCTTCCGCGCGCGCGGACTGGATCTGGATGGACTCTTTCGTGGTACGCTCAACATCTCGATTGCACCGAAACGTTTCGAGCTGCGCCACGCGACCCACTTCTTTCCGCAGGTCGAATGGACCACGCGCCACCCACCGGAGAACTTCTCTTTCTGCCGCTGCCGCCTCACGGTGAGTGGGCGGACGGTCGATGGCTGGGTCTACTACCCACACCCGGAGACGAAGATCCGACATCACCAGGAGTCATCGATCCTTGAGGTCATTGCTCCGTGGATTGATGGCCTCAGTTACGGCGCAAACGTGACACTCGAGCTGCTGCCGGACGAGATTGCTATCGAATAGTGGCGGCCACAGACCGCCTGCCGCCAGCCTATGGCAACGCTGACTCGATCGCCCCGACAATCTCCGGACTTTCTGGTACAAGCTCGGAGGCAAAATGAGCAACGGGCTTTCCGTCTGGCGCGACGAGGTACTTGTTGAAGTTCCAGGTTACCTTGCCGCCGAGCTGGGGATTGACCTTCTCATCGGTCAGGTAACGATAGAGCGGGTGAATGTCATCACCAGCGACCGAGATCTTCGAGAAGATTGGAAAAGTCACATTGTACTTGCTGGTGCAGAAATCCTTGATTTCGGCGTCAGTGCCGGGCTCGCGCCAGGCGAAGTTGTTGGCCGGAAATCCAAGTATGACGAGCCCCCGCGACTGGTACTTGTCATAGAGCCGCTGCAATCCCTCGTACTGCGGAGTGAAGCGACACTTGCTTGCGACATTGACGATCAACAGTGTCTTGCCACGGTAGCGATCAAGGCTGACCGGGTTTCCGTCGATGTCATTGGCCACAACGTCGTAGATCGATGCGACGACGGCGCGCGGGGGCTTGTCGCCCGCACGGTTTGGCCTGCCAAACCAGAAAGTGGTCCCGGCGATCGCAACGATTACCGGAATGATGATGATAGCGGCATTTCTCCTCGTCATCTGTTAATCCTGTCTCAACGCATTCTCAACCGCCTGAACGACCTTCTCACTATCCGGACGATCCGACGAGTCGAAGCGCGCGATCGGCTGGCCGGCGCGATCGATCAGAAACTTGTTGAAGTTCCAGGTGATCGGGCCGGAGAACCGTGGGTTGGTCTGCCGATTGGTCAGGAACTGGTAGAGAGGGTGAATGTCCTGTCCATCAGCTGACAATTTGGCAAACATCGGAAAGCTGACACTGTATTTCATTGAGCAGAACTGAGCGATCTCGGCGTCGGTGCCGGGCTCCTGTCCGCCAAAGTTGTTGGCCGGAAAGCCCAGCACGACGAGACCGCGTGACTGGTAGCGATCGTAGAGCTGCTGCAGTCCGTTGTATTGTGGCGTGTAGCCGCAGCGGCTGGCGACATTGACGATCAGCATCACCTTGCCCTTGTACTGCTCAAGCCGGAGGGCCTTTCCCTTGATATCCCTGACCGGAATTTCGTAGATCGAGGATCCGGCAGGAAGGGCGGCCGGTTGAGCCGTCCGCGCACTGGTCATAAGCAGTCCGCAGAGTCCAATGATCGCTACCAGCGCGATCATTGAGAGAGCCGTTCCAAAGTATCTCTTCATTTTATGATAATCCTTTCAGAGTAATCAGCTAACCGAAGATAGCGGTCGATTGTCCCGAAAGGTCTGTGGAGGTGTCATAATTTTATCGCCGGTTTGAACCAATGCCTCCGGCTTTTTTATCACTGATGCAGAAGAGGTGGGTGGCGCTGCGAAGAAAGAGCTCGCCAGCGGCGGCGACCGGTGAGGAGATGAAGGTCTGATCTGCGAAGCGGTTGGTGGCGATAACCTCAAACTGTTCACCCAGCTTAAGGACGGTCACGACACCTGACTCGCTGGCGATGTAGAGCCTGCCGTCGGCGCCAATCGGCGAGGCCTTGAAGCTGTCCGGTTCCGGCAGCCGCTTTTGCTGATAAAATGGTTCACCACTCGTCGCGTTGTAGCAGTGGAGCAGTCCATTGTCCGAGAGGACGTAGTATTTGTTGTCGAAGAGGACGGGGGATGGAGTGTAGGCGGTACCGCGGGTGTGAGACCAGGCGATAGCGCCAGTCGCGCTCAGGTCTCCTTCGCCGCCCATTCTGATCGCCATCAGTTTTTGATCACGATAGCCACTCATTACAATCAGAAGATCCTTGTTCAGAACCGGGACAGGGATGACGTTTGCTCCGAGTCCGGCACACTCCCAGATGACACGGCCATCCACCGGATCGTAGGCGCGAGTTCGGTTGGTTGCTGCCAGAACGACCTGCTTGCGACCCTGCCAGGTGAGTGGGTAGGGCATCGACCATGAACTTGTCTCGTCTCGCCGTGACCGCCAGGCAATCCGGCCGGTCTTCTTGTCGAGTGCGACGATCTCCGAGTCACGCTCCTGGTCGTAGTTCAGAATCAGTCGGTCATCGATGAGCAGCGGCGCGCTTCCTTCCCCAAATTGCAGTCGCATCCGCTGTCTAATGCCCAGATCCTGCTGCCAGAGCAGTCGGCCATTGAAGTCGTAAGCGTAGACGCCGCGCGAACCAAATGAAGCGTAGACGGCACGTCCATCCGTCGCCGGTGAGTTTGAGGCAAAGCTGCCGTATTGACGATGGTATCCCTCGTGCGGAGTCGCGGTTGTCGCGACCTGTTCCCAGAGGGTCTTTCCTGTTCGCCGATCGAGGCACAGGACGATGAAGCGATGCTCCTCGCCGGCGCCAGCCCCGCCACCGGCGCCTCCGCCGCGCCGTCCGCCGCCCATCCCGCCACTGGCCTCACTCCCCGTCGCCCTCTCCGTCTTGCCCGTCGGAACGGCCGTCGTCAGAAAGATCCGCTCGCCCCAGATTACCGGCGTCGAGAATCCGCGCCCGGCTACCGGAACCTTCCATTTGACATTTCGCTCATCCCCGAACTCAACCGGCACCGCGGTCGTTGCCATCCCGTCAAAGTTCGGCCCCCGCCATTGTGGCCAGTGGGCATCCTGCTTCCCGCTTGTTCCCCCACTGGCCACTGGCCGTCGCTGGGCAAGGCTGACTGGATCTACAAACCAGAAAATTACCAGAAGCGGCAGGGCTACCCGCCGCCAGAAAGTTATTGGATTCATGACCAGAACTCCCCTCTCAACTCGATATCGCCCATTACGGCAGTTCGCGAATCCGCAGATTTCGAAATTCGACTGGCGCCCCCTCGGCCTCGAGGCAGAGGTAGCCGGTCGCCGGTCGGCTGTTGGCGCCGCCAGAGACCTCCTCACCGTTGACCCAGAGCCGGATCTCACCATTGACCCCACGGACATAGTAATGGTTCCACTCTCCGTGGCCACGGCTCAGATTCTTCCGCGGAAAGCTGCGTGAGCCGTTCGGAGAAAGGGGCGGGAAGGGGTCGAGCTTCGACTCGCCAACCGCAAAGATGTCACCGTTGGTCGTGAACCAGTCGCCCTTCTTACCGGAGCTCTTGAAGTACTTGTCGTGATATCCGTGATCAAGCATCTGGACCTCAATCCCACCCTTTGGAAGGGCGTCCGGTTTGAGGCCGGTCAGCGCCTCCTCCGGCACCCAGGCGAAGATACCGGAATTACCGCCCGACTCAAGATGCCGCCACTCGACGACCAGCTCGAAGTTGGTCACCTTCTTCTTCGTCCGCATGACGCCGATCGGCTTGCCGGTGGTGATGATCATACCGTCGCGGAACTGCCAGGTCTCGGCATCTCCATTGACATCGGCAAAATCTTCCTCGCCGAGCGCACGCCAACCCGGGCCCGTACCATCAATCGAGGCCTTGCGCAGATCCTGCCCATAAACAGCCGATAGGGCCGAAGCAGAGAGGGCGCTGACAACGAAAACGGCGACAAAAATAGCAGAAAGTGGGGTAATCAGAACTCTTTTGGACACACTATTCTCCTTTTACACTCAGTTTACGCTCAGTATCTAAAGTCGGTTTCAATCGTCATGCCACGGCGACGGAGCCGGTCGGCAAGAGGGGAACCCAGACCGGTGGCCGGAGTCAGGATACCACCGCGATCAGCTCCACCCGGCAGTCGGTCGCGGTCGAGGGCAAGGGTCATGGCAGACTCGCAGAGGAAGTTGACGGTTGCCCGGTTGCCGGGGTCACCGCTGTCGGTGATGAGACCACGAATCCTTCGACCGTCCATCGCAGTTGCAACCAGCTCGCACCGGAACCATCCCCCGTTCATGGTCTTCTCTGAAGGGCCCTCGCCAGGACGTGGTACCAGTCCCTTCAGCAGATTCCGAAACGGACTGGCCATCAGCCCACCAAAGACCGCTGAGCCGAAGCTCAGGATACCGGCCCCTAGGATCCCGCTTCGGCCGGGGAATTTCGTATACTCCTGATAGCTAAATGCTTGGCCGTATCCCTCGCCAAAGCGATCGTTGAGCGCCGCGCTCCGCCGGACGACACGAGTGTTGATCGGCCCCATGACAAATGGCGCCGTCCAGGATTTCAGGTACGGCTCGTAATGTGGAAGATAGGGATCACGATCCGACTTCTCCCTGCCTCCACCCAGGCGGGGCTCCGGGTTGAGCAGATAGGGATTCGCCGCCTCTCGCTGCTGGCCGCTTTCGTAGAGGTTGAATGCCGTCGCCATTGTTCCGCCATTCAGCCCGCCCCGCATCTGGTGGTAAGCCTCTACCCGGCGGCAATCGACCCCAAAGTCACGTTGAACCTTCCGCACCATCAGCAGCGCTCCAAGGTCTGAGGGGACTGAGTCGAAACCGCAGAAGGGGATGATCCGGGTGCCATCCGCCGCCGCCCGGGCGTGGTGCCGATCGATCAGGCTCCGCACCCAGAACGTCTCGCCGGTGATGTCGACATAGTGGGTTCGCTGATTGACGCAGGCCTCCACCAGTCCGTTGCCATAGAGCGCGTAGGGGCCAGCCGTTGTCAGCACAACTCGCGTCCGGGCAGCAAGCCTCTCCAACGCCGGCTGGTCATGCGCTTCGGCAACGATCACCTCGGTTCCACGCAGCCGTGCTCCGTGGCGGTCTCGCACTGCCTCGAGTCGCGCCCGATTACGTCCCGCAATCGCCCACCGAAGTTCGCCCGGCACTGTATTACGTGCAAACCAGTCGACCGTCTGTCGCCCGGTGAAACCGGCGGCACCATAGAGAACCACGTCAAAGTCACGTTCAGCGTCACGTTCAGCCATTGCTCGATTCGCCTCAACTATTATTTGAAGACCGATGCCGGAAATCCTTCCAATTGGCGTCCTGAAACCCGAAACTACACCCGGAGGGCATAGCATGCAGAACGAGGACAAAGATGCGACGGACGCCGCGCCGGCACTGGACGGGATTCGTATTCTCGATTTTTCACACGCGCTTGCCGGGCCGTATTGTACGATGATTCTGGCTGAATACGGAGCGGAAGTCTACAAAGTCGAGTCGCCATCCGGTGGTGATATGGGGCGCGGCTGGGGGCCACCATTTCTGGGTGGTGAATCGGCCTATTTTCTTGGGCTCAATCGCGGAAAGTTCGGCGTTGCAATCGATCTGAAACATCCGGAAGGAGTCGAAATATGTCGACAGTTGATTAAGAAGGTCGATGTCCTGATCGAAAATTTCCGACCTGGGACGATGGATCGCCTCGGTCTCGGTTACAAGACCTCGAATGAGATAAACCCGCGTCTCATCTACTGTTCAATCTCGGGCTACGGTCAATATGGCCCCTCGGCCGATGAGGCGGCGATGGATCTGATACTCCAGGCATCGAGTGGTCTGATCAGCATGACCGGAACCGCCTCCGGAGAGCAGGCACGCAGCGGTTACTCTGTCGCCGACATCACTGCCGGGCTCTTTGCCACGATTGGTATTCTCACCGCGCTCCACCAGCGACAGCAGACCGGATGCGGCCAGTTCGTCGATGTCTCGATGTTCGATGCCCTGATCTCGGCGATGAGCTCAAACTACGCCACCTTTCTGGCGACGATGATCGATCCGCGCCCGCTGGGAACTTCGTTTGCGACGATCGCTCCCTACCGGTGCTACTCCGGAAGCGACCGTAGTTTCGCTATTGCTGCTGGAAGTGAAAAGTTGTGGCAGGCTCTCTGCGAGGCGATTGGCAAGCCGAACCTTGCGCGTCATCCCGACTATCTGACAAACGAGCAACGCGTCGCGAACCGGCTGAGCCTCGACGCACTTCTCGATGAGACATTCCGACAGCGTCCCGCCTCCGAATGGGTCGATCGGCTGAACGCTGCCGGAATTCCCTGTGCGCTGGTCCGAAACTTCACTGAGGTCCTGCGCGATCCACAGTCGACCGCCCGCGAAATGTTTCCGACCCTTGAGCATCCGCGCGCCGGACAACATCGCGTCACTGGCGCTCCGGTAAAATTCTCTCTCTCCCCTGGCCAGCATCGCCTGGCCGCCCCCCTCCTTGGTCAACATACCCGACGCGTCCTGAGGGATCTGTTGCACCTGGAGGATCCATACCTCGAAGACCTGTTCGCCAATCGGATACTCCACGAACCGACTGCCGAATGAAAGAGAGAAAAAAAGCGGCGTCCTCTAATGGGGTTCAGAGAACGCCGCAAGTTCAAGGTAAACACACAATTGGAAACTCGCGTCTCCAGTTATATCGACGATTCAAATGGCCTCGGTTTGTTACTTTACGTAAAATTCCGAATAATATTTTTCTGGCCTCCGGATCTATCGAGGTCGAAATGAGAAGAGCCGGAGTGTCTGACGACACCCCGGCTCTTTGAGCAGGCAGCGTGCGGATCACTCCGCCGCACCCTTATTCTCCAGCGTTGTGTGAGCCACTCGCCGGGTTGACAAGCAGGATTCGCTTGTCACCCTCGAAGGTGATCGAGGTTAACACCCGTGCCGCGTCACGCTCGACAAACGCGGCCGAGTTGTGCGGATTCTTCCGGTCGGTCAACTTGACCTCGACCTTGGTCGTCGCGACAAGGCGGCCGTTTCGCAGGATTGAGACCTCGTTGGTCTCCGAGTCGAACTTGACATCATATGTTCCCTTCGAAACTACCGTGCCGTTAACCGTCACGTCGTTGAGAAAGGTGATCGTCTTTGAACGATCCTTTGCGTCAGCCGTCGCTAATCCGGCCATAATTAATCCCACCGCCACCAGGCTCAACAAAATTCTTTTGGTAATCATATCTCTCTTCTCCTTCACTCGCAGCCATCAGGAACCGTCTAATTCCGGTTGCGTGGCTGTCAAATCATGTAACCATCTTCTCAAGTAAACATCTCCTCGGGTACCTTCTCCCTGAGTGCCACCATTCGGTGACGCCATCGGGTAATGCAACAGGCGTGCCAGTCTGGGAAGACGTGATGAAAGCCGGGAAGAGTCTTCTCAGACCGCTCAATTTGTGGCAACTATGATCTGAAAGGTGACAACTTGAGACAATACGGTGCGGGCAAGGCGCCGTGAAGACAGGTTGGCCAGTGGGGTATCTTGCCACGTCCCCGATCAGGGTTGATTAAGGCTGTAACAATGTTGTCAGCAGGTGAGGCAATTCGCCCCCGACCAACCGGATCGAACCTCGAAGGCCGTTCCGTAAGAGCCCGGATGAAGATTGTAAGGACGAAAACTGTAAGGTTACGAAGCGTGACCAATGGCCATCTACGGCAATTGAAGACTGGCGAGATCAAAAAGGGAGGAGTTTGAGAGGTAGAAATAAGTTGGCTCCTCAGGTAGGACTCGAACCTACAACCCTTCGGTTAACAGCCGAATGCTCTGCCATTGAGCTACTGAGGAGCAAGAAGCGGTATTCAGTTTTTTGGTGGACGTGAGGGGGATCGAACCCCTGACCTCCGCATTGCGAACGCGGCGCTCTCCCAGCTGAGCTACACGCCCAACGAACAAGCCGGAATAATACAGACATATACAATCTCTGTCAAGCCATATATATTGACACTGGAGACCAAAAACAGGCGCGACAGAGCAATCGCATTTTCATGCCAGCGCTCTTCGTGGTGGTGTGGCTTTGGGGGCGATCTCGCTGGGAACGGATTACGGTTGGACTCACGCGAAGCCGCGAAGCCGCGAAGGGGGGGGCCGATGCAATCTCTCTTCTTTGCGAGCGATCGCTAAGCGGGTCAGGGTTGGCCTCACGCGAAGGCGCGAAGGATGGTCTCCCGATGCAATATTTCTTCTTCGCGACTATGGTGCGATCAATAATTGGAAGGCCCTCTCGATCCATAATGCGACTGCCCTTACGGGCGCGACCCGGCATTGATCTTCCCGGAGAGGCCTTTGGGCAAGGGATTGGGAGAGTGGTGGCGTCGGAATGCATTCTAAAGATGCCCATCCGTGGGCTTCCTCTTCCCGTGGAGAGTACTGAGTACCTGGACATGCGAAACGAATTCAGATGGAGCAAAGTCGAGACCGTCTACCGCGAGGAGCGACCATCAAGGCACGGCAGCGAGCGGCGATGGATTCTCAATCAGGAGACGATTGATAACCGGACAACCGGAGAGACTGTCACGCGGGGAACAATCCGCCATCCGGGGATCAGTGTCATCGTTCCCGTACTTGATGATGGACGCATCCTGCTCATGCGCCAGTTTCGATATGCGATCGGCGAGGCGATCTGGGAGTTGCCGGCCGGAACGCTCAGCGGTCGCGAAGAGGATGGTCGGCTGGTTCCGACAGAGGATCCGGAGACCTGTGCGAGGCGTGAGCTGGTTGAAGAGACCGGCTATGTGGCGCGGACTCTGAGCCGACTTGGTGCCTGCTATGCTATGCCGGGCAGCAGCGACGAGGTGATCCACCTTTTTATTGCGAGGGAGCTGACGGTGGGTCGCCAGTCGCTCGACATTGGTGAGGTGATCGATGAGCTCCGCCCTTTCACGATGGAAGAGATCGGGGAGATGATCGAAAGTGGTATCATCCGTGATGCCAAGACACTGGTTGGCCTGATGCTCTACCGTGGAATCTCAGACCGGATGATGACGGGGCAGATTACGGCTGGGTGAAAATGGAATCAGATCGATTCCGGTCTCAACGCCGGTCAGAAGATCGCCAACGATGCGGGCGGTGACTGGCGCGAGAAGAATCCCGTTCCGATAATGTCCGGTCGCGTGAATGAGTCCACGGATGAGAGGATCGGCGCCAAGGATAGGTAGGTGGTCAGTGGCCCGCGGCCTCAGGCCGGCCCAGGTCTCGACAATCGGCTGATTCATAAAGGCGGGCATCATCTCCGCCGCATGGGTCAGCACCGATGCTATCCCGCCAGCGGTGTTGCGGCAGTCAAATCCGACCTCTTCCGTAGTCGAGCCGGCGATCAACCTGCCATCAAGTCGTGGTATCAGATATCCGCGATGAGAGTAGACAACGTGGCGAACCGGCGGAGAGGTGTTCCGAACTGCGATCATCTGACCCCGGATCGGTTTAACCCCGGTTGCCGGCGCGTCGGTGATGCGACAACTCCAGCAGCCGGCTGCAATCACCACCCGATTCGCTTCAAGGGAGCCACTGTCAAGCCTGACTCCGCGGATGGAGAGACCGTCTGTTGACTGACCATCGCTCCCGTCAATCAGAAGTCGTTCAACGGCCGTGTTGGTTCTGAAGACCACTCCGCTGGCGAGCGCTGCCTCGTGGACGGCCGTGATCAGTCGCCGGTTATTGACCTGGCGGTCGTCAGGAAAGAGTAGCGCCCAGCGTGTCTCAGGGGTGAGCGCCGGCTCGAGCCGAAGCAGCTCGGTTGAGGTGAGTCGCTCGACCTTCAGCCCCGATTCGTGCTGCCAGCGATAGCGCGACTCGAGTTCAAGGTCGTCGGAATCACTGAGTGAAAGGTAGAGGGTCCCCTCGGTTCGGTACTCGACATCGATGCCGACCGCCGCGCGAAGATCGGCGACAAATCCGGGATAGAGCTCGGCGCTGCGACGGGCAAGCTGCAGGAAGGGGCTCTCCCCATCGGCCTCCGAGAGTGGCGCCAGCATCCCACCCGCCGCATAGGTCGCTCCGCTCCCAACCTCACCGCGCTCCAGAACCGTGACGCGCAGTCCCCTCTTTGCGGCCTCCCAAGCGACCGAACAGCCGATCAACCCTCCACCAATCACCAACAGGTCGTTGTCACGCATCAGTTCTGGCTGGGTCCGGTGGGGACTGGGTCTCCGATCCGTGGTAGCGCTCTCGCATCTTGCGGGCGTTCTCAAGATGCTTGTCGGTCCACTCGATCTCTTTTGAAACGATAAAATTGAGTCCGTCGCGTACCGTCAGAAGAATATTCTTCTTGAAACCAGCAATCTCCTCGGCCGTTTTCTCGGGCATGACGGCCCAGAATGCGTCAATCAAGAGGTTGACCGGATTTATCTTTTTTTCGTTCAAGTTCTCATTCATGATTTTAACCTGCTCCCGGGTTGTCGCAGACTGTTGCGAGCCGTACCAAGACTAATCGATCGAGTAGGTCGCGACGCAGGTGTCGGTCTCCCAGACCCGGACCTTGTAGACCCTGACCCGCTCGTCATCGATATCCCGTGAGACCTCACGGTAGAAGTATCCGGCCATCTCCTCGGCGGAGGGGTTGAATTCGGAGTCAAAAGGTGGAAGTTCGTTGATGTTCTTGTGATCGAGATAGTCGACAACTTTCCTCGTGGCGGCTTTGAGATCCTTGAAGTCGATCAGCAGCCCGATCTTGTTAAGACTCTTGCCCCGGACGTGGACTTCAACCCGGTAGTTATGACCGTGCGTGTTTTCGCACTTCCCCTGATAACCACGGAGTGCGTGGGCCGAGGAGAAGCCCATCTCAATCATCACCTCATGTGTTGGCATAAAGTTCCAGAACCTCCCGCAAAGACTCCCACAAACCACTCTTCAAGATCCAGGATGAGAGTATACGGAACCAGCGGCACCAAAACAAAGCAGCTCGCCGACTTGAGTGATGATCGGGAAGGTTCCGCCCGGGTAGCGCGTAATGAGAAGCCCTGACTGTTCCACCGCGACGACTGCGGAGAGGAATCAGTTCTTCGATGCCTGTTCGGCCTGCCGCAATCGGCGAACCGCCGCTTCGTGATCAGCCGATCGGGTTGAGAAGAGGTGCGAGCCATCATTTTTGGTCACATCCACCACAAAATAGAGATAGTCGACCGCGGCCGGACTGACGGCGGCCTCGAGCGAGCGTCTGCCAGGTGAGGCGATCGGGCCGGGAGGGAGTCCGGATGTTCGGTAGGTGTTATATGGTGATTCGCGGTCAAGATCGCTCCGATAGATCTTTCCACGGTATTTGTTGGCCAGCAGGGACGCATAGATAACCGTTGGGTCACACGCCAGCGGTATGCCATCCCGAAGGCGACGGTGAAAGACGGCCGAGATAAGCTCACGCTCGCGATCGATCCGCGCCTCCTTCTCAATCAGTGAGGCCAGTGTCACCGCTTGACGCAGAGTGAGCCCGGTCTCTCTGGCCTTCTGTTGAAGCTGGTCGTTGCAGACCTGACGAAAGCGGGCAACCATCATTTCAACGATCTGTTCGCGGGTGGTTGTTGCGGCATACTCATAGGTGTCAGGAAACAGGTAGCCCTCGAGGTTGGAGGCCCCAGGATCGAGGTCGGCAATCAGCTCCTTGCGATCAAAGAGTGGCAGAAGACTCACCTCTCCGGCCGGGACGGGCTGCCGGACTCCTGGCAACTCGGCCAGCAATCGTGCAATGTCGTATCGGTTGAAACCTTCCGGGATCGTCAGGGTTCGGGTGGCAAGCTGTCCACGGGTCAGCAGTTCAAGCGCTGAACGAGGAGAGATTGGTGATGGAAAACGGTAGTCACCAGCCTTCAGTCTGAGGTTTCGACCAGCGGTTCGCAGCCAGATCCGCACCGGCCAGACCGAGGTGATGACTCCCTCCCGTGCGAGCTGACGAACTATCTGCTGTTGGGTTGTGCCCGGTGCAATGGTGATGATTCGGTCGTTCGCGGTATGTTCGATCGGCCGCTCGATCTGAAGCTTCAACCAGTACCAGGCGCCGAAAAGCGCTAGCGCTGGCAGCAGCAGTTTGATAAACAGGTGGCTTGATCGCTTCTTTGAGTTCTTTGGCATGGTCGTCGAGGTAGTCTCTTCTAAGTTTCAGGGTTCTGCGGTTGGAGGGCCTTGGAGGATCCGCTGGAAGCGAGAAAATCCTCCAGAATGATGAGGGCCGCATACTCGTCGGATCTCATCCGACGTTCATTCCGGCCGGCGCCGCGAGCGCGGAGTCGATCATCAGCCTCGCGCGAGGTCAGCCGCTCGTCGACGGTGTGAATCGGTATCGTCACCTCCTGGCGCAGCCGCTCGACGAGCTTCATCACCCGCTGTGCTGACTCACCGACGCTTCCATCCATATTGAGCGGTAGTCCGATGACCAGCTCGACGATATCAAACTCCACCACGTAGCGTCTTATCTCGGCGACGAGAAGTTGAAGTGACTTTCTGTCCCTTCGGATGGTGGTGAGCGGCCGGGCGGTCAGACGAAGCTCGTCCGTGATGGCAAGCCCGACCGCACGGTCTCCGTAATCGATCGCCAGGATGCGCAATTTCGATCCCCCTTCTCCCCGGCCTATCCACAGGCCGGATCCGAACCTCGGAAGAGGGCGATTGAGGATCCGACCCACGCCTGGTTGCGGTTGAAACTGACCCCCATCATCTGCCCCTTGCTCAGGCGGGCGAGGGTGGTCACCGGAATGGGGGGCGAGTTCTCCGGCCAGAGCATCATTATCCGGATCTCGACCCGGCTCCGTTCATCGGGAGTCTCAACCAGTGGGGCGTAGGTGACCCGCTCCTGCAGCAGAAAGCCTCCGCGCTGGTCGACGGGGATCGCCCTTAGATCGTCCGGTGTCGGACCGACGACGACTCCCGAGCCGGCAAAAGAGAAGAGTGGTTTGAGGACAAAGTCCTCCGGATTCGACGGAAACTCTTCCAGCTGGTCGAGGAACCAGGCCCGGGGAACGAGTGGGTGGGTCAGGTAGGGCAACGAAAATTTGCTCCAGCGAAAGTACCAGTTCGGATGTCCGGCCCATTCAACGTCGAGATCATCGCGAAGATCGAATGGGATCTCCACCTTCCGCTGGATCAGCTCGTCGATGATCACCCGGTTGTAGAGGCGTCGGATGGGAATCTCTTCTCCGTCCTGACGGTAGAAGAGGCGTGAACCTCGCCGGATAAGATCGGTAATACAGACAGTCCGGACTCCGGTCAGCTCTCTGGTGGCATAAAAATCCGGCAGCGTCTTCTGATTGATGGGGTCGATCTCCATCAAGACAACCTCTTCCGGGCAATGACCGTTCAGTACGGTTTGCCGGAAAAGATCAAGATACTCCTTCTCGTTAAGTTCGCCAATCAGGTGGTTGAGACCATCGAGATCGTAGCATTGACGGTAGCAGCGGGCGAGGTAGTGCTGAAAGCCGTAGATCGAGGCGCACCCTTGCAGTTCGATCAGCCGGGGGACGATCCGGCCACTCTGATCCTCAACCAGGGCAAAGTCGACCTGCACAAAATGAGGGTGGCTCCCTTCGTTTGGGGCATAGAACGTTGCTGGAACTGCGCGGGTAGAGAGATTGTAGTACTCGGGAGTGTCAAGCTGAGAGACAATAGCCAGCGACGAGCCGACCATCTCATCGATTAGGTGTGAAGGCAGGAAGACAGGGGTCTCACACGGGCGAAAATTTATGCTGACGCCGAGCTCCTGCTGGAGCAGAGCCAGAAAATGCTGGTAGCGCTCCTCACTGAAACTCTTGTTGAAACTTTCGCGCCGTTCGGGAACCACAGGTCACTCCTGGTCCGATCAGGATCGAGGTTCTTTGGATGCCGAGTCACTGACCTGCAGATCCTTACCCGGTTTGAAGCGAATGGTGTTGCCCTCCGGGATCGCGACCTGGGCGCCAGTCCGTGGATTGCGCCCGATGCCCTTCTTGCGCGGCTTGACGACAAAGACCCCAAACCCGCGCAGCTCGATCCGCTCTCCTCGCTCCATGGCCCTCTTCATCGACTCAAAGAGGGCTTCGACCGCAGCCTCGGCCTTCGTCTTCTGCACGCCAGTCTTTTCCGAAATCCTGTTGATGATATCGAGTTTGATCATGAAAACTCCGGTGTCAGCTGCGTTGAAGACGACATAAGTGACTGATTTAACACGGGTAAATGTCGAACAGAACAGGGCGATTATAGAAACGAGGCAATTGAGTGTCAAGCAGGGGCCTGCTTGCGAGCCGTTGCTCGTTCGGATAGACTTCCGACTCGGTCTTCCCTGAAAGGAGATAACGAAAAAGTGAGTGTCAAATCGGATCGCTGGATTGTCAAAATGTGTCGCGAGGCGGGGTTGATCACTCCCTACGAGGAGAGACTGGTCCGGGTTGTCGATGGTCGTCGGATCATATCGGCCGGAGTCTCGTCCTACGGTTACGATCTGCGGCTGGCGTCCGACGGATTTCGTGTCTTTTCGCCAATCGTCAGCGCCGAGATTGATCCGAAGAACTTTGATGAGAACTCGCTGATCGAGGCGCCGCTGAGGGTCGCGGAAGACGGCTCACAGTACTGGCTGCTGCCTCCCCTCTCGTATGCCCTCGGCGTAACGGTCGAGACATTCAACATCCCGCGAAATGTGATCGGGCTCTGCATGGGCAAGTCGACCTACGCCCGGAGCGGACTGATCGTCAACACCACCCCCCTCGAGCCGGGGTGGCGGGGGCGACTTGTGCTCGAATTCTCGAACTCGGCCGATCTGCCGGTGAGAGTCTACGCTAACGAGGGAGTTGCCCAGGTCACATTCTTTGAGTCGGATGAGGAGTGTGAGGTCTCGTACGCCGATCGCACCGGCAAGTATCAGGATCAAAGAGGTTTGGTCACTCCGCGACTCTGATAGAAACAATCGGTTTAAGTCTGGTCGATCGTGGCCGGACGGCTTGTCAGGTCAGCCTCATCGGGCTGGCCGGCCAGGGGTGCGGTGCGGCGGTAAGCTGCTGTCTCCTCAAGTGAAGATCTCAGCAATCTCTCGATCGTCCCATCGTCGCTCCTTCGTCCGGTGTTGGCTTGTGCGATAGTGACCGTACCGTTCGGGCGCAGATCGAAGTTGATCTGTCCGTGGGCGGCGAACCACTCCAGGGCGTAGCGAATCTCCATCTCCCGTCGTGCCATCGATCCGGCCAGCTCTTCGAGGGAGGTTTCTCCCCGTCGCGAACTGATCACGAACTTCAGCCGGCTGCCAAGCTGTATGAGCAGCTGATCGAGGGTCGGCTCCGGCGGAGGCTGGTTGAAGATGACCAGCTTCCGTGGTTTGACCCGCTCGAGTACCCGTTTGAGTTCGATCGGGCCGGGAGGGGTGGTCCAGATCACGAGGGTCGGGGATGGCGACAGCTCATTACGGCGCAGTCCCTCGACGGTAGTTGCTCCTTCTCGCCAGACAATAGCCTCAGGGTGGAGCGATCTGACC
>JBEGMZ010000058.1:0-5351 GCA_041182745.1 Acidobacteriota bacterium | reverse complement strand
CAGGCTGACCAGCCGGGCATCGCCGGGTGCGGTTGCCGCAAGGTCGAAGCTGAGATCGAGTGGAACGCGTGACGGTGCAGCGGACTTCTCAGTCGTAAGCTTCAGATCGTCGGCACGCAGGGTCCCCCTGATTCGAAGCTGCTCACTGAGCCGACCCGCAAGCCGGGTGTCGAGCGTCAGCCTTCCGGCGCGGCCACTCCGTGGATTCCCGCCGAGCGCTTCGAGGGCCGCAATCCCGACACCACCAAGCGTGACACGAGCCTCGATCGGGGTGGCCATCGGATTCCCGGTGTCGAGCGGACCCATCCGCCCATTCAGCTCAAGCCGCCCACCCGGCTGGCCATCCTGCCCGGGCATATCCAGTCCAACGGCCAGCGAGAAAGAGCTCCGTGGCGTGAAGGCGTCGAGCCGGATATCGATCCCTTCGTACTTCGATTCGGCCGGAGGATCGACCGTCCGGTCGATGAGGGTAAAACGCCCATCACGGACGACGAGGTCGAGCGGGTCCTGCCCGGCGCTACCCTTTGGATCCTGGAGTGGACGCAGGGTGCGCCAGTTCCAGCCTGGGGCAGTGGAATCGGGCTGGCGGATCAGGATGATCGTTGGCGAGTCGAGTTCGAGGCCACGCAGCTGCGGGCTTCCCCGAAGCAATGACCAGAGACCAACCTCGAGCCGGACCAGGCGTGCGGTCACGAAGTCTCCGTCCGCGAAGGCGGGATCATCGGCAATCCGCACCTCGGCGGCGCGTACCTCGATCGTCGGCAGCAACCGAAAGGTGAGCGAGCCGAGCGTAACCTTGCGACCAAGCTGCTTCTCGATCTGCGCGGTAATCACCCCACGGGCCCCTTCGAGGTCGATCAGGCGCGGAGACAGCAGCGCGATGATCAGAGCCGCGATCACGAAGCCGACCAGCCATTTGAGCGGGCTGAACCAGCGCGCACTCCGCCATTTGTCGATCGTTTCTGACATCGTCACGTCCCGTTCTCTCCCTGTTGATTGCCGGCCTTTTCCGGAGACCTGATTATACGCCACTAATCGGATCACCAGCAGTGCCAATCCAACTTTTATCCACTACTGTCCCAATAGGGCCCTGTCCCACCACGGGCGGCAAAGATGGGGCGCAAAAATATCGAGGCGGACGGTGGCCGGACCCCAACCCCGCCCTCACCTGCGGCCGGGCGCTGACGTATACTCACCTCCGGTTAGTGAGTAGGATGCCGGGACGGCTGATCCGTCTCGAAACAGGTGAAAGTCCGGATGGGATGAGAAGAAGAATGAAGCGCAACTTTTTGACCTTGTTTGGTTGGACGGTGTTATTGGTGGTGAGCGCCGGCGGGCAGAGCCAGAGTGGCGGGCCCGGCACGGGAACGGCAGGCTCCCAGGCTGGTTCGGGATTTGTTGGTCGCGGTATTCCTGAAGCAGGTTCGAAGGATCGTGCCGCACCCTGGCGTGACAACCTGGTCGGGATAGCCCTTCGCGGTCGATATCTCAGCGCGCTGGTTGGCGGGTTCGAGCAGGGAGCCGGCCTTCCGGTTGGTGTCGAGCTATCGACCGGTGGGAGCATTCCCCGGTTTGAGCTCCGGGCCCGGGCGATCACCTCGACCCGTCTCTACCACCGCTTCGAGGTCGGAGTATGGATTCCGAAGATCGGTGACGAGCGGAACCACCTCGACCTCTGGGCCGGCTATCGACGCCGAACACGCGACAACCTCTTCAATCCGGGACCGCAAAGCCCGGAGCATCCGGAGACCAACTTTGCCACCGAGCAGCGAAGCCTCAACCTCGTCTTTCTGCGTGACGTGGCCCGGGGAGCCCAGGTCGGCCTCTACGGTCAACTGGCTTCCGGGAATGCCTATCCTGGCAATGAGCGCGGAACCGACGACCTGCCGATCGGGCAGCTCTTCTCGACCAACCCGGCGAATCCAACATGGCTGCCCGGACTCCACACCGACGTTCGCACCGTCTCCGCTGGTCTCTTCGCCGAGCTTGACCGGCGAAATGATGATGCCGGCCTGACGCGGGGATACTACCTTTACGCGCGCCTTGCGACCACCGACGGGCTGAAGCATGACCGATTCTCCGACTTTGGCTGGCAGGAGACGGAGCTTGACGGCCAGGCCTATCTGCCACTGGGGGGCGACCGAACCTCCCTCGCGCTGCGTGGCCTGACCGTCCTCAAGCGGACCCGCGGTGGAAGCCAGATCCCATTCTACGAGCTGGCGTGGATGGGCGGTCGAACCCAGCACCGGGGTTATCGTAACTTCCGCTTTCGTGGCAACAACGTGCTGGTACTGACGGTCGAGCCACGCCAGACGATCATCCGGCAGTCAGAGACACGCGGACTCGATCTCTTCTTCTTTGGTGACGCCGGTCAGGTCTGGGGAGACAATCGTCCGGCGGCATCCGCCGCCAACCGCCAATTCGCCGCCGCCAACTGGAGGTACGCGCTCGGAACCGGCCTCCAGTACCGGCTCAACCGTTCGACCGCGTTTCGCATCGAGATCGCACGCGGGCGTGAAGAGCTGCGCGCGTTCTTCTCGGTGTCACGCGGATTCTAAGGCGGTCACTGGCTGACCACCGGTATGGTCAGAACCGCGCTCCTGGTTGTGGTCAACTGATGCAGGTTATGCCCCTGATTAAAATGGTTAAACCGATCCCGACCGAGATTGATGATGGAGCCGCTGAGCGCCTCATCGGCCGTTGCCGCAAACTTCATCCAGCCGGTTCGGCCGGAGGGGATCAATGACTCGAGACGCGGAACGGTTCGCGGAAAGTTCGCCCCCAGCATCCCACGCACCTGACTCGCTCCGCCGGAGATCGTGAAGCTTGCACCACGTTCAAGATCGTCGAAGATGATTCCGGCAATTGCCCCTGCTCTGGCTGCTCCGTCAACCAGGCTGCCTCCCAACCGGTTGACAATGAGCAGCGTATCGTTCCCGGCCCCGCGCGCCGGCAGACTGCTGATGGCAAGGGTCCGTGGCAGTTCAGTGCAGCTCTGACCATCAAAGCGCAGATCCACTGACGACCTGCCAGCCTGGCAGGCAATGGCGCCCGGATCAACCACGGCGGCAGCCTGCGCGGCCAGCGCCGCCGAATGCCCACTCTCGAAGCGCACCAGTGACTCTCCGACGAGATGATTGAAGGCGATCGGACATCCTTCATCGTTGATGGCGACGGCGATCAGATATCCGGTCGTACCGGGGTCGATCTCACTCGCGAGGAGGCTCACGGTCTGACTCGGCGTCAGTTCGATCAGCGAGTCAGCCGTCAGTCCGCTCTGTCCGTCGATGAAGAATAGATGGACGGCAACACGGCGGAGCTGGTCAGTGTTGGTAAGTGCAATCCGTGAATCTTCAAGATCCGTACCAACTTTCGAGGTGTAGAGATTGAAGATCAGCACACTGCCGGGGCTCTGCCCGTTGAGGCCAACCCACGGGGGGCGTATCTGCCCCGAACCCAAACCCGGACAGATGGCTGAGACCGCTCGTCGCTGAAGATGCGAAGCTGCCACCACCGTCGTCGCTGTCAATCGGATATTGACCGTCAGCGTGGCGGTCGCAGTCCCGCCGACGAGATCGGTCACCGTCAGTCGGAAAGTCGAAGTGGTGGCTCCACATCCAGCCAGTGCACTGGCCTCGATCCGGCCTGCTCCGTCGATGACGATACCCCCCAACGTGACTCCGGTCCCGTCCAGTGGTGTCAGGGTCACCGTCAGAGTCCCGGCAGCCTGATCGGGATCACTGACGCCTCCGATCGTCCGGATCTCGGCGCCGGCGCCGGCCACCAGCTCGATCGTCGCCCCACTGATTGTTGGCAGGTTGTTGATCGTCCAGTCGAGCCGTGCCGGAGTCGGATCGATATTGCCGAAAGCGTCGACCGCCCGCACTTCAAAACTGTGAAGACCGGGGGCAAGCCCGGTGAATCCCATCGGATTCGTGCACGGAGTGTATGATCCGGCATCGAGCCGGCACTCGTAGCTCGCGACTCCGGCCGGATCACTCCCGGTAAAGACAACGGTTGCCGCAGTCACGGTTACCACCCCGGTCGGCCCGCTGGTGATCGTTGTCTCGGGAGGGGTTCGGTCGACAGTGTAGAGTTGACCGGCAAATGGGAGGTTGGCGAGGCCGATCCCGCCCGTACCGGTCAGGCCTGACGAGTCGATCAGGTCAAGCCCGATCGTCCCCGATCCGCTTCCTACGCCGACCGTTACCGTCCGGGTTGCTCCGCTGCCGGTCACTCCGGTGACGGCTCCACTCACCGTCCCACTGGTCGCCAGTGCGAAGTTCGCTCCATTCCCACCGCTCACAACCGCGCTAAAGGTGACATCGAAGGTAAGTACTGCCGCTCCGGTCGGACTCGGTCCCACTCTGACAATTGAGACAACCGTCGGCGCGATCGAATAGACTTCACCCGTGAACGGCAGATTCCCCAGCCCGGCCCCATCACTGTCGGCCACACCCGTCGAATCGGTCAAATTTAATTCTACCAATCCACTACCCGTTCCGGTGCTGACCGTGACGGTGCGGGTCGTCCCGCTGCCGGTGATGCCGGTGATCGACGCTCCGCTCAACCCGCTTGTCACCAGCTGAAAGGCTGATGCACCAATCACGCCGACACTCTCACTGAAAGTCAGACTGAAACCCACACTTCCGGCGGTCGTCGGACTTGTCCCGCTGCGGCTGATCGAGAGAACCCGCGGAGCAAGTCTCCAGACCTCCCCCGAAAATGGCAGATTGGCCGGCGCAACCCCGTCACTGTCCGCAATCCCGCCCGGACTGACAAGGTCAAGACCAATCCGGCCTGTTCCACCACCAGTCGTGACACTCACACTCCAGGTGGTGCCCGATCCGCTGACCCCGGTGATTGTTGCCGCCGGGGCACTGGTCAAGACCAGGCCGAAGTTGGCTGCCGTCAATCCTGTTACTGCTTCGTTGAAGGTTACCGTATAACCGAGCGTCGTCGCTATCGTCGGGTCAGTGCCGACCCTGACGATCGAAACGACTGTCGGAGGGGCATTGTTCCGCAGCGTGAATCCGACCGCCGCCACCCCGGTCGTCGTCGCCGTAACCGTGTACGTCCCCTCCGTCGAATTTGCCGTCACACTGCCACTCGCTGCGCCTCCACCGCCCACTACTGCCGGGTTGCCGCTGATGACCGCGCTGGCCCCGGAAGCCGGTGGACTGAAGGTTACCGGTGCTCCGGTGACCGGCACTCCACTGTCTCCTGAGGTGATCGTTACCGCGAGCGGGCCGGAGAACGTCCCCCCCGTCACCGCGACCTGGTTGTTGCCGGCGGCAATCGCCATCTGAAAACCACGGGACTCGAAGGCTCCAATGTCGACCGTTCCTACC
>JBEGMZ010000057.1:0-4464 GCA_041182745.1 Acidobacteriota bacterium | reverse complement strand
TGGCAATGGATACAATCAGTCAGGTCGAGTCGCAGCTGGTAATGCGTCATTATGAGGGTTTTCTTGGTGCTCGAGGTGGACGCCTGCGTGGGCGCCGGGCGACGAGTTAAGTACCGTTGATACCTTCTTTGTGGTAAGCACAGTCAACGGGGCCAGGTGGTCGATATGTCGAGGATCATTGTTATTATCGGGCCACCGGGTGCGGGAAAGGGAACTCAGGCCCGCCTGATCTCTGAAAAATATGGGTATCCCCAGGTCTCAACCGGGGATCTGCTCCGGTCAATTGTCCGTAGCGATACTCCCCTTGGGAGGGAACTGAAACAGGTAATGGATGAAGGTCGTCTGGTTGACGATGAGATCCTGACCGGTATCCTCAAGGAGAGAATCGCGCTCGATGACTGTCGCGGGGGATTCATTCTTGATGGCTACCCAAGAACGATACCTCAGGCGCGACAGTTAGAGACACTTGCCGGGCAACACGGCAAGACGGTGGTGCTCCTGCGGATCGGGATTGATGAAGACCTGCTGATGAAGCGGATGACTGGTCGCATGACCTGCACTAAGTGCGGGCAAATATATAACATTTACTTTCGTCCGCCGAAGGTTGACGGTCAATGCGATCTTGACGGCAATGAACTTTACCGGCGTGGGGATGATCGTCCGGAAGCGGTCTCCTCGCGGCTCGCTGCCTACCACGCAATGACCGAACCGCTGATCGACTACTATGGCGGGCGGGATCGTCTGATCGCAGTCGACGGCGGACTCGAGGTTGACCAGGTCTTCCAGTGGATCTGTGGCGAGATTGACAAGTACCCGTCAGCTGGTGCCAACTGAGCAGCTATTCAAAAGCTCGATCTGTCAGGGTGCAGGTGGGTTCGAGCAGTGGTACTTAGAGGGACCTGCCGATTGAGTTTATATCGCTGGGCTGTGATCAAGCGGTATGATCAAGCGGTATGATCAAGTGGACATGAGCAGATGGTAATCCGAAAGTCGCAGGCCGAAATAGAGAAGATGCGCCGTGCGGGATTGATTGTGGCCGAGACCCTCAGCAAGCTTCGTCTTCTTGTTGAGCCGGGCATCTCAACCCTCGAACTGGATGCTGTTGCCGAGAGTACCATCCGTTCAGCTGGAGCGATCCCCACTTTCAAGGGATACCACGGATTCCCGGCCTCGATCTGCGCTTCAGTCAATGACGAAGTTGTACACGGTATTCCTTCGGCTCGTCGACTGAAAGATGGTGACATCATCAAGATCGACTGTGGTGCGACGCTTGAGGGGTATGTTGGCGACGCCGCAATCAGTGTCGCAGTGGGGAGAGTCTCAGCGGAATGGCAACGCCTGGTCGATGTCACCCGTGAGTCGCTTCTGAAGGCGATCGAGAAGATGGTTCCCGGCAATCACCTCTACGATGTCTCGGCTGCAGTCCAGGATTACGTCGAGGCGCGCGGCTTCAGTATAGTTCGAGACTTTTGTGGACACGGAATCGGTCAGCGAATGCACGAGGATCCTCAGGTTCCAAACTACGGTCGGCCCGGAACCGGGCCGGTTCTGAAAGAGGGATGGGTCCTGGCGGTGGAGCCGATGGTGAACGAGGGAACACACGAGGTTCGTATCTTGAAGGACGGATGGACCGTTAAGACCAAAGATGGTCGCGCCTCGTCGCACTTTGAACATACCATTGCCGTAACTGCGGATGGGCCGCGAGTATTGACGGCGGCGGATGACGGCTCGATCGTAATCTAAGGAGCCTCGTGACCACGGGAAGGTCTTTGTGCTGATGGCTGATGGCTCGCACTCGGGTGGTGGAATGTGACTTGCAAACCAACCCACTGCGGGTATAATGTCAGGCTGTCTCTTTGACAAAAGGTTGGCGTAGATCTGGCGGCAAGTCGGGCACTTCTCAGATTCAAGAAATTGAGTCGCAGGTCGTGTTTATTGTGTTTGTCGCGTGAGACTGATGCCGGCACGGTGGCTTCGCTGGCCGGGTCATCGCCAGGCTCACGACTGATGTTGCTGCGATCGCGATATCTGCCAGGCTGCTAGCCGTCGAGTTGCAAGGACTTTAGTGGCTAAGGCTGCTAAGCACCGGAAGATTGAAGATTCAAAATTGAAGATTCAAGATCAAGATTAAAGATTGAAGATTAAAGATTAAAGATTGAGCTTAAATTAGATTCGACGATGTAAGTTGGAACTGCACGGATTCTTGGAATAGAGGGATATGTCAAAAGAAGAGGCCATTGAGGTTCAGGCGACGGTTCTGGAGACTCTGCCCAACGCGATGTTCAAGGTCGAGTTGGAGAATAAGCACCAGGTTCTCGCCCATATCTCGGGGCGTATGCGGAAGAACTTTATCAAGATTCTTCCTGGTGACAAGGTGCTGGTTGAACTGTCACCATACGATTTGACTCGTGGGCGGATCGTCTACCGTTTCAAATAGCGCTGTTTCATAAATTGCCGGAAACGAAATTGTCCGCACAGTTCTGTTTCCGATGGGTATTCGGTCTCTCGATTGCGGATACCCGGGCGACGGGTGTCCAAGCGACAGTCGGTCGAGCGTAGGCAACGTGGATCGCAAGTATTGATCCAGAGCTTATATCGGAGCTTATACTAAAGCTTATATTGGTAGCCTGGATCGAGAGTTCAGGTTGAACAATAACTGGCAGGCAGGCTTGTTGTCGGGCTTGTTATCGGTATTGTTATCAGGATTGTTACTATGAAAGTTCGAGCATCAGTGAAGAAGATCTGCACTAAGTGCAAACTAATTCATCGACGGGGTGTCGTGCGGGTAATCTGCGTGAACCCGAAACATAAACAGAGACAGGGTTAATCAAGCGTTCTGACGCCTTTCGCGGTTGGTGGCCGATTGGCGGCCACGTCGAGGCGGACGGTGATGGAGATCCTGACGGAGGAGTTGCATGGCTCGTATAGCAGGTGTGGACATTCCACCACAGAAGCGTGCCGAGATTGGACTGACCTACATTTACGGTGTCGGCCGCTCCCGGGCGAATGCGGTGTTGAAGCAGGCCAATGTCAATATTGACAAGAAGATTCGCGATCTGAGCGAAGATGAGCTGAACCGGATTCGTACCATCATCGATCAGGGTGGCAACGTCGAGGGTGATCTGCGGAAACAGATTCAGCTCGACATCAAGCGTCTGATGGATATTGGCTGCTACCGCGGACTCCGTCATCGGCGTGGCCTTCCCGTTCGTGGTCAGCGTACCAGTACCAATGCGCGAACGCGCAAGGGGCCGCGTCGGGCTACGGTGACCAAGAAGAAGGCGCCAGGCAAGAAGTAGGGCGGAGTTGGCATCTGCCACCGGCCATTTCGGCACGACGGCAGAGATACGATTACCAGGCACAAATTTATGGCAAAACAGCAGACAACCGCAAAGAAGAAGGTCTTCAAGAAGAAAGAGAAGAAGGTCGTTCCACGGGGTGTTGTTCACATCCAGGCCTCATTCAACAATACTTTGATAAGTATTACCGATGTTGAGGGTAATCTGGTGTCGCAGTCATCGGCCGGGGCGATGGGTTTTCGAGGATCGCGCAAAGGGACGCCATTCGCGGCGCAGCAGGCTTCGGCCAAGGCCGCCGGAATTGCCCGTGACGCCGGTATGCACTCGGTCGAGATTCGGGTCAAGGGACCGGGATCAGGGCGGGAGTCGGCGATTCGCGCCATCCAGTCGGCCGGGATCAATGTCTCCCTGATCAGGGACGTGACGCCCATTCCTCACAATGGATGCCGCCCACCCAAGCGACGACGAGTCTGATCATTACCGGACGATACAAATACGAGACGATACAAACGTCAGCGTCCAACGGAGGATAGAGATTGGCTAGAGATAGAGGTAAACAGTGTCGCCTGTGTCGGCGCGAGGGACAGAAGCTGTTTCTCAAGGGAGAGAAGTGCTTTAAGTCCTCCTGTCCGATTGAGAAGCGCGGGGTCAACCCCCCAGGCCAGCACGGTCCCAACGCGAAGCGTAAACCGATCGGCTACGGCGAGCAGCTGCGCGAGAAACAGCGTGTCAAGCGAATCTACAACCTGCTTGAAACCCAGTTTCGCAACTACTTTGAGAAGGCCGCCCGCCAGAAAGGCGTGACGGGCGAGATGCTTCTCTCGCTGCTTGAGCGTCGGCTTGACAACGTCATCTTCCGTCTTGGCTTTGCCATGTCACGGCGTCAGGCGCGGCAGTTTGTACGTCACGGGCACGTCGCGGTCAATGGTCGTAAAGTCAACATCCCATCCTTCCAGGTTCGGGTGGGAGACGAGATCGCGGTCAGAGGGCGCAGTATCGAGAATACGCATATCCAAGGTGCATTCCAGACGTCGGGTGGACGTGGCCGTCCGTCCTGGCTGGAGATCACCAATGCGGAGAAACTGGTTGGCCGTATCGTCGCCCAGCCGCGACGTGAGGATATCGACCAGAACATCAACGAACAATTGATCGTCGAGTTGTACAG
>JBEGMZ010000056.1:0-2729 GCA_041182745.1 Acidobacteriota bacterium | reverse complement strand
TTGCGGCCCGATTCTGGGTCTCCCAATCGGCGACGGTTGCTCGAAAGGCTCGAAAGATGGCCCGCCGCTGCTCCGGCGTTCGCTGAGCGACCGGTATCGCCAGAATTGAACGGACTGCCGGAGACAATGGATCGGCCTGCGGGCCGGGATTGGTCGTCACCGAGATCCTGAATCGGCCAATGTTCGGCGCTTCAAACCTCTCCCCAGCGCTACCGCCAAACTCCTTCTGATGCAGGGTGAACCTGAGCAGTGTTCCGCCGTCGTGGCCGCCAATCGGAGAGCGCGGGACGAAGACGGCCCGCCGATCCTGATTCCGCAGCCCCGGTCCGGCGTCGATCCCCCACGATGTCTTCTCAACTCCGTCGAAGGCGAGGCGGATCGGTCGGTCAGGTGTCTCGAAGTCGGCACTCCCGCCGGCAATCCCGACCGATTGCAGCTTGTCCGGCTGACCGGCCGGCCCGGCCTCAATCGTAAACTCGGAGAGCCAGGCTGTTCCCGGAGTTGCCCGACCAGGCCCCGTCCGCGGCAGTGTCGGATCGGTCAGCAGCTCAAGACGAACTCCGGTCACCCCCTTCAGCTCGGTCTTCGCCAGCAGGTAGTAGGCGACGGTCGTCGGGTTATCCCCCCGCGGTATGAACGATCCATCCGGCAGCCTCTCAAACCGGACTCCGCTTGTTCCGAAGACCTCGGTCGCATCCAGCACGGTCCAGTCTCCGGCCAGCCCGCGCATCCGCCCTTCCCACTCCGCCTGACGCGCCCCGAGGTCCGGCGTTCTGGCCATCAGCTCATCCTCGATCTTCTCAACTCCGGCCAGAATCTCCGCCCGCTTTTGTGTCTCAGCCTCGCTTGGCACCTCAAGATCCGGCTCGGTGTCCTGGTTCAGAAAAGCATAAAACCGGTAGTACTCCTCGTGTTTGATCGGATCGAACTTGTGGGTGTGGCACTGAGTGCAGTTGATCGTCAGTCCGAGAAAGGCCTTGCCAATGGCGTCGACTCGGTCGATCAGGCCCTCGATCCGGAAGGCCTCGGGCTCAATCGCCCCCTCCTCATTGAGCATCGAGTTGCGCAGAAAGCCTGTTGCCACCCGCTGTGAAACTGTCGCCCCCGGCAGCAGATCACCGGCCAGCTGCTCGGTCGTAAACTGATTGAACGGCAGGTCACGGTTGAAAGCGTCGATCACCCAGTCACGATACTTCCAGATCGAGCGGTCACGGTCCTTCTCAAATCCATTGGTATCGGCATAGCGGGCCGCATCCAGCCACCAGCGGGCCCAGCGCTCCCCATAGTGAGGACTTGCCAGTAACCGTTCGACCAGCCTCTCGTAGGCGTCCGGAGCAGTGTCGGCAAGGAACTGGTCGATCTCACCGAGTGTTGGTGGCAGCCCGGTCAGGTCAAGGCTGACCCGCCGGATGAGCGTCTCCCGATCGGCCTCCGGCGACGGCTTCAGTCCACGCGCCTCAAGCATCGCCAGTACAAATCTATCGACGGCGGTCTTCGCCCATCTCCTGTCCCGAACCTCCGGCGGCGCCGGCCGCACCGGCGCGACAAATGCCCAGTGCCCCTGCGACCCAACCGGGGAGATCGATCCACTGATCGCCATCAACGGCAGAATCAGGAGTATGGCCAACTTTCCGAAACGTCTCATCATATCTCCTCTCCCTAAACCTCTCCCTGAACCTCTCCCTCAAACTTGATCCGCTATTCCCTGAACTTTGATCTTCGTTGCTCGCATCTTAGCAGAAAGAGATCGACCCTGCCTATATCGTCGCCAGTCCGTCCACTTTTCGGTCAGCATTGAAACTCAGGATTGCGGGTAGTATCCTGTCGGGGTGTCTGATTGGCTGACCGTCGGGCGTCGATTGAGTCCTCTGTTCGTTGGTCGGGATCCTCTTTCCCCCTGAGCAAACTGGAGTAGTAATCATGAAATTCTTCCAGATCCTGCGGCTTTTGATCTTCTCGTCAGTGCTGGTACTCGTTCTGCTCGGGCCGGTTCCGCAGGCAGTCCCGGCTACGGCTGGAACGGTGGACGATCGTCTCGAGAAACTGGCGGCTTCGGTAACGATCTATCGCGACAAATGGGGCGTTCCCCACGTCTTCGGTTCAACCGATGCCGCCGCCGTCTTCGGGTTTATGTACGCGCAGGCCGAGGACAACTTCTGGCAGATCGAGGACAGTTACATCCAGGCCATTGGCCGTGCCGCCGAGGTCGAGGGATTGAAGATGCTCGACTCGGACCTGATCAACCGCGCGCTCCGGATCGTCGAACTGTCGAAGACCGAGTATGCGGCGCTGAGTCCGGCGATGAAGCAGCTCTGTGATGCCTCAACCGACGGCCTCAACTACTACCTCGCAAAGAACCCTCAGGTCAGGCCGCGGCTGATCACTAAGTTCGAGCCGTGGCAGGCGCTCGCCTTTGGCCGCTTTGCTCAGTACCAGCTCTTCATCTATAAGCGCGCTGTGCGTGACAATGAGATCCGCGCGGCAGTGACCGAGCTCGGGACAAACTCTTCAACCAGCCTTCTGCGGTTACCGGAGAATCTGCTCGACCGTACCGATGTTGCCGCCAACAGCGCCCCGGCAGACGATGACATCTGGAACGCCGGAGTGATCGGCTCAAACACCTGGGCCATCACACCATCCAAAAGCCAGTCCGGACGGGCCATGCTCTTCATCAATCCACACCAGCCATTCTTCGGCCCCGGACAGTGGACCGAGGGCCACGTCCATAG
>JBEGMZ010000055.1:0-8266 GCA_041182745.1 Acidobacteriota bacterium | reverse complement strand
GCCATCGGGAGCGTAAATCCAATGACAGTGAGCGATCAGCAGCCCGACATCTCTGCCCAAGGCCACCTGTCGAGTCAAGCAGTCAAACAGTCAGATCGGTTGATCGGCGCCAGCGCGGCGTGAGATCCTGTTCAGGGACTGATCATCGCACAATATTCGAGGTCTTGGCAACGCAATGTTTAAATTTCATGAAAAAGTGATTTTAATCTCCGGAGCGTCCCGGGGGATTGGAGCGGCGACCGCAATCCGTTTCGCGGAGGCCGGAGCAAGGGGGGTGGTCATCCACTACCATCAACAGGAGGAAGCCGCCCGGCGGGTTGCCGCCAATGCTGAAAAGCTGGGCGCCGAGGCACTGACTATCAGCGCCGATATCGGTTGTCCGGAGGACGTCGAGCGGCTCTTTTCGCAGAGCAGGAGCCACTTTGGCCGAATCGACGTCGTAGTCGGAAACGCCGGAGTCTGGCCTCCGGAAGAGCTCCCCATCTCGGCACTCCCCAGCTCGCAGTGGAGCCACACCCTGCGCGTGAACCTCGATGGGATGTACCACCTCTGTCGCGAGGCGGCCCGAGTCTTCATTCCGCAGCGGTCGGGGACGATCATCACGGTCAGTTCAACCGCCGGCCAGCGTGGTGAAGCCGGGCACGCCGACTACGCTGCCTCCAAGGGAGCAGTGATCAGCCTCACCAAGTCCCTCGCCAGCGAACTCGGTCCAATTGGAATCAGGGTTAACTGCGTCGCTCCCGGCTGGGTCGATACCGAGATGACGGCCGCTACTCTCCACTCCAATCCTGACACCTGGCAGAAGATTATCGACGCGATACCGATGCGTCGGGTTGCGACGGCCGATGACATCGCCGGCCCGATCCTCTTTCTCGCTTCAGACTTCGCACGGCATATCTCAGGCGAGATATTGAACGTCAACGGAGGTTCCGTCCTCTGCGGCTGAACCGCTACCTCCTCGTCTTTTTGAAACGCGAGGTACTCAAAACCTCACTGGTGTGGTGCGGGGTGGCCTTGTTCAGAACCGTGTGCTGCACTGTAATCAGCAACTGGCTGTCGCGACCCCGGAAATGCCCCGTCAGCGGAAAATTTCCGGTCTGGACAACGACCCCCTCTCGCACCATGTTCCAGAACTGCTTCTGGGTAATCCAGTACTGCTTGCCGTCGTCACACACAATCTGGGCGGTCTTCTTTACTTTCATATTTCAGGGATAGAAGTCTCTGATCTCTCAGGTCAGGGTTGGTCGATTACCCGCTCAGGCCATCTCTCTTCCCACCAGATCGATAGTGACATGCCGATCATTAATCCAGCAACCCCCATACCGAGAAGGAACCTCAGGGAGAGCCCTGCGCGGGCTGACTCCGATTGAGCCAGCCCGGGCTTGCCGCCTTCAACCAACCCGATCCGGGAACCTCTCTACCCGCGCCAGCTCCCTGCCCACGGCCGGTGTCCGCCGGTCGGTGGAGGGCGCCGATTATGGGCCGCTCCACCGGATCCGGTATTAGTTGAGGGCAATGTATGGCTTAATCTCCTCGATCAGCAGGGCAAACTCCTCGAGGCGAAGAGACTGTGGGCCATCCGACCAGGCCTGCTCCGGGTTTGGATGCACCTCGGTCATTATTCCATCGGCTCCTACCGCAACTATTGCCTTGGCCAGCGGACGAACCAGACTGCGCTTACCAGTAGCGTGGCTGGGATCGACCACAACAGGAAGATGGGTCAGCTCATTGAGCAGCGGGACAGCAGCCAGATCGAGGGTGTTTCGTGTCGCCGTCTCAAAGGTCCTGATCCCCCTTTCGCACAGAATCACATTTGGATTGCCGTGGGTCACGATGTACTCGGCTGAGAGGAGAAACTCCTTGATCGTTGCCGACAGTCCACGCTTGAGCAGGACCGGGTTGGGAATCTCACCCAGCTTTTTAAGCAGGGTGAAGTTCTGCATATTGCGTGCTCCAACCTGCATAATGTCGGCATATCTGCTCACCAGATCGACATCACCCGTATCGAGCACCTCCGTGATCACCTTGAGCCCGGTTCTCTCCCGCGCCTCGGCCAGCAGCTTCAACCCATCCTCGGCCATTCCCTGAAAATCATACGGCGAGGTCCGTGGCTTATAGGCACCACCGCGCAAAATCTGTGCCCCGGCCCGGCCAACCGCCTCAGCAGTTGTCATCAGCTGATCGTATCCCTCGACTGAACACGGCCCGGCCATAACCACAAAACTGCCATCCCCGATCGAGACATCGCCAACCTTGACTACTGTCCGCTCCTTCTTGACCTCGGTACTGACCAGCTTGAAAGGCTGCAGAATCGGGAAGGCGTCCTCGACCCCCTCCGCCGACTTCAAATGCTCGATATGCTCCTTCTTGTCACCCGGCCCGACGGCGGCTATCACCGTCCGTTCGGTCCCCTCGATCTTGTGGGGTACATACCCGTAGCTCCGAACCAGCTCACAGATGTGATCGATATGGGCCTGGGTGGCGTCGGTCTTCAGTGTGATTATCATCGTTCTGTTCTCCTCAAAAATATCAGAATAAGTGGTTTAAAGTCCTGAATTAGAATGTAAGGATAGAGCGGTTCTCCGGAGGTCGACTAAACCTGCCTGCTCCGGTCGTCGGAAGGCGGGTCAGCCGTGGGCCGCCCGCTGGTAACATCCAAGTACCCTCACTACCGTGGCAAACTCACGCAGATGGTCGAGGGCATGCCTGACTCGCGGCTCATCGGTATGCCCAAGAAAGTCGACATAGAAACTGTACTCCCAGGGTCGCCCGGGGATGGGCCGTGATTCGATGCGGGTCAGATCGATATCGCGCAGTGCAAAGACAGCCATCGCCCGATAGAGCGAGCCGGTACGATTCTCAAGCGTAAAGACGACCGTGGTCTTGTCGGCATCTCCCGGAGGCTCGTCATCCGGCCTCGCCGGCGCGAGCAGGAGAAACCTGGTAAAGTTCTGCTGATCATCCTCGATCCCGGCCAGGAGAACCTCCCCACCGTAGAACTCTGCTGCCCGCTGACCAGCGATCGCGGCCGCACCCTGCTCTCGAGTCGCCATGACCATCTTGACGCTGCCGGCCGTGTCGGCCGCCACCACCTGCCTGATGGTCGGATGGGTCAGAAAGAATCGCCGACACTGCCCCAACGCCACGGGATGCGAATAGACCCTCTCGATCTCTTCAAGCCTTGCTCCTGGTGGAGCGATCAGGTTGTGCACGATACGCAGATAGGTCTCACCAACTATATGCAGGTTATGCTTGAGAAGCAGATCATAGTTCTGATAGACCGATCCATAGAGAGAGTTCTCGATCGGCGCCAGACAGAGATCAGCCCGCTGCTCCTCAACCACGGAGAAGATCTGATCGAATGTCTCACAGGGGACAAGCTCTATTGAACCGCCGAGAAGATGATGGGCGGCCTCGGTGCTGAATGCGCCCATCTCCCCCTGAAACGCGATCTTCAATGGCTGATCGCGGTCTTTATCGCCTTGCGCCTTCTTGCTCTGTATCGACTTGATCTGTATCGACATCGTTTTAACTGTTCAGTTTAACTAAGCAGGTTACGTTTTCGGGCCCATGACGGTCAAAGCCCAACTTCTCCCCAAAACTGAAAGGCCCCTCGTGTTCCAACGAGAGGCCTTCTCTTCTTTCGTTCTGTCTGTGTTCACTCACCTGGCAGAACTTATGGCCTCTATTGGCAGGCTAAACAGAAAGCCAAATCCAAAGCGGTCAAAGCCGACACTAAAGCTGGGAAAAGCCCCCTTCTGAGTCAAGCAGCGGTATCCACCGGATGCAGCCCGCGATCCGGCACCGTCAGACGGAAACGCCCCTCCAACCACTTCTGATCCTGCCTTTTGTGTCTTAGCTATCACCATCACAGCTATCACCATCACAGCTATCACCATCACAGCTATCACCATCACAGCTATCACCATCACAGCCGTCACCATCACAGCCATCACCATCACAGCCGTCACTATCACAGCCATCACTACCGCCATAAGCTCAATCTGCCAGGGGTGGTTCGGAAGATCTGGTGAAGTGGTCTCTTAACGCCGCCCAAGTAACGTCACCCAAGTAACGTCACCCAAGCTCCAAACCATCGTCACCGTAACAACAACCTCCCTGAATATATATTTCCAACAAATTCGAGTCAACGGCAAAGACCGCCACCGAGAGAGGCGGCCGTAGAATTCGACGCGCCATCAGGTCGTGAAGCCCGGTGAAGTACGCGGTGCGGGGTAGAAGAGGATAAGAGCGGACCATCTTCCGATGCGGCCTCCCATCGCCTGAATGGGAGAAGAACATCTTCGGGCGCAATGGACCCGCGGGCCTGGCTCTTCAGTTCAGCTGGTGGCGAGATCCTAATATTGAACCAGGCTTTGAACTCAGCAACCACCTCTCGAATATTCTGATATCCAAAGCTGCTCCCCAACTGCAGCTCTCCGGCCACTCCGACGGCTGAAACGCCAAGTTCGTTGGCAATAAAGAGGGCTCGCGGGAGGTGGAATCCCTGCGATACGAGCACCGCCTGCCTGAGACCAAAGACATCGCGGGCCCGGAGACAGGTTTCGTAGGTCGAGCGGCCGCTGCTATCAACAATGATGTGATCAGGTGGAACCATCCGGGCGACGAGATAGTCGTACATCGCTCCCGGCTCATTATAGGTCGGATGCCGATTGTCTCCTGAAACAAGAATCCGATCGACCTTTCGGGCCCTGTATAGGTCGATCGCCCTCTCGACCCGATCGGCCAGAATTGGCGAAAGAGTCCGATTTCCGAGGACACTCGCGCCAAAGACGATCGCGGTGCGCGGTCTCTCCCACTCACCCGTCTCAAGATCATCCACGCTTGCCACAATTCGACTGTCAAAACGGTGTATTTCACGACGGATGGTGGAGAGCGCTACGGCTACGCCAATCATCAGCACGAAAAACAGGACTGTCAGACGGGAGAGTGTCATCAGATTTCAACCGGCAATCATATGGCTAAATCGGAACAGGCAACATTGGGCCACTGAATTGGACACTGCATGATGGAATCGTCGCGGATCAGGGACGTTTTTCAATGGTGCCTGTTCCGATGTCGGCTGTTTCTATGTAGATCGAAATGGCTATCACCTGATGGCGAACATTCGGTGGCAGCCAAGCACTGACAGCCAAGCACTGACAGCCAAGCACCAGCAGCCAAGCACTGGCAGCCGGGCCGCGGCCATAACAGAAGGCCACATATGGATACAGGTGATGCCCGGGGCCGAACTCGCCTTAATGAAACTATGCTCCTGTCGCTACTGTCAAGTCCGATGCTTGCATTGAGCGCTTTGAACAGGCAGCCGGGCAATCGAGTTGCTGCAAGGTTGAGGAACGGCAGACCGTGGCGCGACTTTTTGAGGAGAATTGAGGATCGGGGAGCCGCCCCGCCACGGCATCTCTCGACACCCCATCGCATCAGGCCCACTTTCTACTCGCATTTCACCCTCGGCTTGTGCTATTCTCGCCGACTTGTTTTCGATATCTCAGGAGGTAAGTGAATAATGCCAAGGAAATGCCAGGTCACCGGTAAGCGGGCAATGACCGGAAACAATGTGTCACACGCCAACAACAAGACCAAGCGGCGGTTCGAGCCTAACCTGCAGCAGCACCGTTTCTGGGTTCCCAGTGAGGGGCGATTTGTCCGGTTGCGTCTCACCCCGCGTGGAATCAAGACCATCGATAAGCTTGGAATCGAGGCCGTACTGGCCAAGATCAGGGCACGCGGCGAAAAGGTCTGATCCGAGTCGTCAGCAGCGATATATTCTATTATCTATCCGTATCCCGGAACCACCCGGAGGAGCCTCTGGCTGACAGACCAGCCAGAGGCGGTGTGAGTATTAGTCTGTCCGGTCGTTACTCAGCCTCTCAAGTCGCCCACCACCAAGTTTAAGTCACGCTCTGATCCGGCTTCCGATCTGCCGTCCCCGTGGTTCAACCGTCCCGATGCAGTCCCATGCCTGTCCTGGGAAGAGCGGCGTCAACCGAGCGGAGAGATCCGATTATCCGGACAAGCTGCTGGTCGGTAACCGGCTGCCCCTCAAGGATAAGCTCGCATTCGGCGAGGGTCTGGCGAAGTTGATCGTTGGCGACTTCCGGCTTGAGCCGGGCCAGCCGGGTGAAGATCTCCTCATCCCGGGCTTGTGTCGAGAGACCAAGGTAGCGGCAGAGTCGGGATCGAAACCGTGGGTAGATGTTCTCGACGGCGAGATCACGCGCCTCCGCCGCCTGCTGGAGTCCTGCCATCGAGTCGACAAATTCGAGTGGGGAATGGCGGTCGATCGCCGGAAGCGGGAGAGGGCGCGTGAAGCGACGTGAGAGCTGGTGGCCGAGGAGCAGCATAAAAAGTACTGCCTGGAACATAATTAGTGGCCAGGGTGTTCCGCGGAGGAGCGTAATAAGCGGATTGGTATCGTTGCGGTAACCGTGATGATACTCATCAAAGAGAATCAGCTGTTGCGAGTTGCCCCCTGGTTCATAAATCTCCCCGATCAGATTGAGCGCCAGATCGAGGTTGGCTCCGCGGCTGATTCCGTTATTGGCGACCACGAAGGGATCGGTCAGCAGGAGAACCCGGCCGGCGCCAAAATTAAAGTCGAGGAGAATCGCGCCATCGTCATCACCAAGGTGCGTGATGGGTGCGGCGAATGGTCCAACGAGGTCGTCGAGTGGGGTCTCCTGATCGGATTCAGGGACGGAGTTCTCGTCACGGCTCAATCGATCGTCTGCCGCGAGCGGCAGCGGATCAACCTGGAGGCGTGAGGCAAGATGCGTCAGGGCCAGACCGCGCAGCCCGCGCGTGATGCGGGTTGGCTGAAGAATGTATCGATCGCCATCCGGATCGACTGCCGCCTCGCCACTGGGGACGGCCGGGGCGCTCATCCTCAACGGCCCTCCCCGAAGCGAGAACTGAAGATCCCGGCTGATCAGAAGAAGCTGTCCGCCATTACTGATCCACCTTTCAAGGGCACGGATCTCTTCCGAGTCCCGAAGGGTGGAATGATCGAATGGCCCAACCATAACCAGAGCGGTGTGCGAACTATCCAGCTCAAGCTGCCTGAAACTTTGACGCCAGCGCCCGACCGGCCGACCAGAGTTCTCCAGCACCTGATAGAAGGCCTTTATGCCGGTGGGCCCGCTATTGTAGGTCGAACGGTTCGGACTGGCCTCGCTCTCGGCAGGTCGATCGAAAGTGACATACCGGGCCGCACTCAAGGCGACGAAAATCAAGACCACCACCATCGCTGTCAGTATCAGTCCCATCGGACTTCGCATCGACTTCACCCCGCTGACAGATTGGTTGACCGACCACGACCATCACTTCCCTGTGGGCCACGCAGCGATTCGACCAGGCGGCTGAAGTTGGCATAGTCATCGTGTGAAGCGTCCTTCTGACCATACCAGAACTCCTCAAAAAGCGTTGCCAGCCCGGTGAAGACCGGAAGCAGGTCATCCCGCTGTCGGAGCGCCACAAGGTAGTCGCGATTTGTCCTCGCCGGATCAATGGTGAGGATGTCGCGACGGGCAAGCTCAATGATGCTTGCGATGAACGAGAACCTGATCGCCTCGCGGTACTCCCCCTCCTCCGCGAGGCGGGACGCACGCTCGATAAGCTCTGCCGGTGGATGACCAAGGTCGATCTTCAAACCAAGGATCTCCTGACTACCGGATAACGCCCCATTCGGTCGACGAGAAAGATAGTGGCCAGCTATCCGGTAGAGCAGATAGAGAATGACTGGCACGAGGCCAAGCAGGACAAACTGCTGTGTCCGGGTCAGCTGATTCGACAGATCGGCCCCGGAGGGAGCTGAAGATCGTGGAAACAGGTTTCGAAGCCAGCCGGTGAGCGAGTTCTTCATCCGACGCAGCCATTGTCGAATCGACGATTCACGAATCTCTTCCGGACGATACTCAGGCTGGTTGAGAATCCGGGCGAGGAGTTCCCTCTCCGCCTGCGGTTTTTCACTGGCCGCCACCGTCGGTGTCAAGTCCATCACCCGGCGAAGCCGGCCAAGATGAAACTCCAGCTCGACCAGTTTTGCCTGCCGTGACTCATCCTGCCCGACCGCCTCCCCCTCGTCCTCCGTCCCGTCTTCGAACCCGGTATTGATGATCGCGTCGATCTGACGGTGAATCCAGCGGTTGTCGGCAGGCTGCCTGATTCCATCGCTGGCAACCTCTTCGATCTCCGGGATTGACTGCCGGATCTGCCGGAGCTGATCGACCAGCTCGCGCCCCGCAGC
>JBEGMZ010000054.1:0-3429 GCA_041182745.1 Acidobacteriota bacterium | reverse complement strand
GTGGAGGAGGATCAGATCTTTACGGATCTGACGCCCTGAGCGGGGTGATCAATGTTCTGAGTCGGGGCGCCACGGCGCCGGTGATCGACATCGAGGGATCGCTTGGTGATCGCGAAACGCGTGACTTCAACTTCTTTGCCGGTCAGCGCTGGAAGAGGTTCGAGGCCAGCGTCAGTGGCGAGGCCTTCTCGACCGGAGGATACTACCTGCTTGCGCCGAGCCGGCGCGGAGCAGCCGACGACCGCGCCGGCTCGCGCCACCGTCTTCTCTCGACGCGCCTGACCTATCACCACGACAGCGCGACGGCCGCCTGGATTCGCGGGACGCTCTTTGACGAGGACCGGCGCAATGGGACCAGGCTGCAGACCAACGATACCGCGACCGAGTCGCTGGCGGTCGGTGGGCGGGCCCGAACCCGGGATGGCAGCGCGTGGAATCTTGCGATCTTTGCTAACCAGCAACGCTTCCACCAGAGCTTCACCGCCGTGGCCGCAAACCGGGCGACGGAGGCTCTGACCAGGCTCCAGTTTATCCCCTCACGTGACGCGGGCTTCTCTGTCAACTGGACGCGCGCTCTTCTCAATCGCCACACCCTGGCCGCCGGCATCGATCTGCGCGGGGTTCGCGGGACGAGTGATGAGATCGTCTACGCTGGCGGCCGGCCAACACGGTTCGACAGCTCAGGTGGCCGACAGCGGCGCGCGGGCATCTTCCTGCAGGATATCATCACGCTCTCCCCACGCTGGCAGGTCGCAGCAAGTGCGCGTTTCGACCAGTGGCGTGACTCATCCGCCGCTAGTGTTCAGCGCAGCCTTGCGACTGGTGTGCTGACGCCACGCTTCTTCCCGACACGATCCGCCGAGGCCTTCAGTCCGCGGCTCTCTGTGCTCTACCGCCCCCGCAACGAGATGACGCTGCGGGCCGCCGCCTACCGTGCATTTCGCGCTCCGACCCTCAATGAGCTCTACCGCGAGTTCCGCGTCGGCGATGCCCTGACCCGTGCCAACGAGAATCTGACCGCCGAACGGCTCACGGGTGGAGAGATCGGCGCCGACTGGCACCTCGGCGGACGTACCCACCTCCGGGTCACCGGTTATCTGAGCGAGACCAGCAATCCGATCGTCAACTTTACTGAGTCGGTTACGCCGGCGCTGATCACCCGCCAACGCCGCAATCTTGGACGCACGAGGTCAGGAGGCATCGAGGCCGAGACCGAGCTGCGGCTCACCTCCCGCTGGCGACTCACCAGCGGCTATCTCTTCGCCGCGACCAGCGTCCGCGCGGCCCCACAGGATCCGACCCTCGTTGGGCGGCAGATCCCGCAGGTTCCAACCCACCAGTTCACCTTCCAGACGATCTACTCTCGCCCTGGAGCCATCACCGCGGCACTTCAGTTCCGTGCCGCCGGCCGCCAGTTTGATGATGACCGAAACCTCTTTCCACTCGATCGTCTCGCCGTCTTCGATGTCAATCTTGGGCGTCCATTCGGTCGGTTCTTCGAGGTATTTATCGCGGTTCAGAACCTCTTTGATCAGCGTTTTGTCGTCGCTCGAACACCGATCGAGACCCTCGGGATGCCGCGACTGATCAGGGGCGGAGTTCGAATCGATCTCAGGAGGTGAGTCGGCAGAGGGTTGGAATGGTCACCGCAGTGTAGTCGGTCGCCAGCCGGGCCAGACGAGTATAGACGCCGGCCGCCTGCCCGGCGACGATGAAGATACCGTAGTTCGGACGCCAGCCGTCATACTCTCGCTCTTGATCGTCGCGAGGCTGGAAAGGGGCGACTTCGAAGTAGCGCTGGGCGATCCAGTGACGGGGAATAAGATTACCAAGTGTCCGCTGCCAGTCTTCGTCGCTGACGAACGGTCCGACGACCACTGAGTCTCCCTCGCAGCCATAGACCGACTTCAGCACCCACTCCTCCCGCTTCAATCCGGCCGGATCGAGATCGACGAGGCGGCGCGTCTCTGGAATATAGTCCTCAATCCACCCCCGGGCCGACGGGGAGAAGCGCTCCCGGTAGTCCCACATAAAGGCGAGCGCGTGCTTGTTCTGGGTCACAACCGCACCGAACGGGTTGACCACCGTCACCCAACCTTCGCGTTCAGCTTTGAGCAGAAGTGAGAGTTCCCTCTCCAGCGGTTCCGGGTCTGGCCAGGCCGGCTGGTCACACCAGATCACCTCGCGCTCTCCCCACCAGTCGGTCTTGTAATGGCGCAGCAGCAGCTCAACCGGTTCACCCGTCAGGGTTATCCGCACCTTTCGGTCATCGACCCGCAGTCCGAGGTTGTAGGGCGAGCCCAGAGTGACATCACATCCCCACGACTCCAACCACTGACGATAGAGAGCAACCAGTGAGAGGTCTTCCGGCTGGTCGGTCGGGTAGACCAGACCAACCCGCTTCAGTCCGCTGCCCGCTCCAGTCGCCACCTCGACCGAGGCCTTCAGCATCGCCCGAAAGCGCTCTTCAAGACCGCTATTGGGATCGATCGCTCCGGGGTACTCCTCACCAACAAGCCGATTCAGGAGTATCGCTTCTGCCTCTCCCGACGGAGTGTCGGAGTTGACCTCACAGACCTGCCAGCGTCCGTCCGGACAGCTGAAGAGATCGACCCGTGCTATCCCGTGCCAGCGCCCCTCGGCAGCCAACCACATCATCTTCTGCCACGGAGTCAGCATAAAATACCGTTCAAGAAGCCCGCTCTCTTCCCGGACGAGCACCGCCAGCTCCTCGATCACTGCCGCCACCCTCTCCGCCACAAGGTACATCTCATTCAGTCGCGCCGCATCCAGCCAGAGCGGTGCGAGGCTGAATCTGCGCCTTCCCTCAATCCACGGATCGCTCAGGATGCCTGTCTGGTATAGTCGCAGCACAAACCGGTCGTACTCCAACATCACCTCCATCGCCCGATCGAGAGAACTGACGAGGCAAGTCAGGCGCCTCAGGCGTTGACGGCAGCTTCGCGGGCGGCCTTCTCACCGGCTTCGATCAGGCTGGTCATCTTTCTGACGGTCGTCGCCTCACAGTAGATGCGGAGCAGCGGCTCTGTTCCCGACTGGCGAAAGAGAATCCAGCTCTCATCATCAAAGGTCAGCTTCACCCCATCGAGCGTCGCCACTCCGCCAACCTTGTAACCCGCGAACTCGGCGGGCGTCTTTTCCCGCAAGCCGGCAAGGAGCCGCTGGCCCGCCTCGAGCGGCAGGTGAAGGTCGCGCCGTTCAAAATGGAACTCACCAAATTCGCGCCAGATATCCCGAACCATCTCCGAGGGTCTCTTCCCGGAAGCGATCACCGCCTCGAGCAGCAAGAGGCTGTTGAGGATTCCATCACGCTCCGGCACGTGCCCGCGCACCCCGATGCCGCCTGACTCCTCGCCTCCAATCAGAAAGTCGTTCTCAGGGTCGAGCATGATCTCGCCGATATGCTTG
>JBEGMZ010000053.1:0-2641 GCA_041182745.1 Acidobacteriota bacterium | reverse complement strand
GAGCGGGGTGCGAAGGCCTATGCGAACCTGCTCTCTGTGATTTCAACTTTAAATTTAAAGATCAAGGGCAAGAGAGTCTTTGAGACTCTGGTCAATTTGATTGGGTCAGAAGTTATTCCATTCCTGCACGCCTAACCCCGTGAGTAATTACCTTTTTTCAGGGAGGAGAGTATGAGCAAGAGCAAATATCTTCACGGCAAGCGGATCGCTCCGAAGCCGATCAATGCACAGACATCGATCGTCGAGCTGATCGAGAGTTCGTTCCAGGCCTACAATGCCGCCCGGCTGCGCGAAGGGGCGCAGCTCTTCACCGACCGCATGCTCGCTGATGACGTGACGATCGGCATGACGCTGACGGGAGCGCTGACGCCGGCCGGCCTGGGCATCTCGGCGATCATCCCGCTCATGGAGGCTGGCTTTGTCGACTGGATCATCTCGACGGGAGCCAATCTCTATCACGACGCCCATTTTGGCCTCGGGCTGGCCATGCACCGCGGGAGCCACCAGATCGACGATGTGACCCTGCGCGAAGAGGGCGTGGTCCGAATCTACGACATCTTCTTCGACTACGAAGTCCTGCTCTCGACCGATGCCTTCTTCCGCGAGATCATCCGCGCCGAGGAGTTCCAGCGCGAGATGTCGACGGCAGAGTTCCATTATCTCTGCGGCAAGTATATTGCGGAGCGCGAGCGGGTGCTTGGATTGAGTAACCAGTCGCTGCTCTCGGCGGCCTACAAGTATGGCGTGCCGATCTACACCTCTTCCCCCGGAGACAGTTCGATCGGGATGAACGTTGCGGCGATGGAGTTGCAGGGTGGGAAGTTGCGGCTCAACCCTTCTGCCGACGTGAATGAGACGGCGGCAATCGTCCTTGCGGCGAAGCGTGGCGGCGGGAAGTCGGCGATCTTCATCTGTGGCGGCGGGAGTCCGAAGAACTTTGCGTTGCAGACTGAGCCGCAGATCCAGGAGGTGCTGGGGATCGACGAGAAGGGTCACGACTACTTTCTGCAGTTGACGGATGCGCGGCCTGACACGGGTGGCCTGAGCGGGGCAACGCCGGCGGAGGCGGTCAGCTGGGGCAAGATCGATCCGGACAAGCTGCCGGGGACGGTCGTCTGCTATCTCGATACAACGGTTGCGCTGCCGCTGATCACCGCCTATGGCATGGCCAAACATCAGCCGCGCCCGCTCAAGCGGCTCTACGATCGCCGCGGGGAGTTCATGGATCGGCTGAAGTCCGAGTATGCCAACTCGGAGCGGAAATAGGCCAGCTCACAAGCCCGCTCGCTGATGGCGCTGGAGATCTATTTATCCAGCGCCATCAGTCTATTCGTCGGGCCAGTTGTTGAAGCCGCTATTTAGCCAGTTATCAGCGCGGCGCCAATAACTGAATTGACGGCCTCGCGTGGCCTACCTTTTACTGAGGCGGATGAGCCGCCGCCCTGAGCGCAGGAACAGCGCGTCATCGACCGCCGCCACGCCATAGATCCGCTCCAGATCGCTGATCGAGTTCTCCGCCAGCTGCTCATACTTCTGCCCGGCCCGGATGACAAAGGTCTTTCCCTCATTACTGAAGATGTAGATCCGGTCACCAACAGCGAGTGGGGAGGCCCAGCACTCGCCGACGCCGAGACGCTGTCGCCAGACTTCGCGTCCGGTCGCGAGGTCGAGGCAGTAGACGACGCCCACCTTGCTGATAAAGTAGACCAGCCCCCGGTGGACAAGGGGAGAACTAAAGTAGGCGGTCGCGTCAGTGGGACGCCAGGCAATGTGGGTGGCGGTCACATCGCCACTTCCCCCGAGCCGGATCGCCATACTTCCCTCTTTCTGATCAGATCCAACGATGAGCAGATCGCCAGCCAGAGTTGGCGAGGGCATTGGTGCCCCCTTCAGCCCGGTGACCATCCAGATGGCTTGGCCATCGGTCGTGTCATAGCTGGTCACCCCATCACCACCCCTGACGATCAGCTGTTCGCGCCCCTCGTGAGTCAGGACGAGCGGCGTTCCCCAGGCCATACCGGACTTGCGCTCTGTTCTCCAGACCGTCCGGCCATCAATCTTGCTGATCGCCATGACGAATGAAGTTCCAAGGTGCGAGATGGCAATAAAGATGTGGCGTTGATTGGCGGCGAGCGAACTTCCAAGACCGTGCGGTCCTTTGACCGCCCCGTAATCACGGGTCATCTGCCGTTCCCACACCTGACGGCCGCGGTGGTCAAAGGCGTAGAGGTCACCAGTCTCGAAAAAGACATAGACCCGTTGGCCATCGACCACCGGGGTCGGAGCCGCCTGGCTGACCGTATTCCCGACCTTGACCTTTTCAGTCGTCGTCACGGTACGTCGCCAGAGTTCGCGTCCGGATCGCAGGTCATAGCAGAGGACATATGCCTGTTCCTTGTTTGGTCCATCGACCGTCGTCAAAAAGACCCTCCCGCGCCAGACTACCGGTGAAGACTGGCCATAACCAGGAAGACCAATATCCCAGGTGCGGTTCTTGTCATCAGCCCATTCAACCGGCAGATTGGACACCTCGCTGTGACTGTCACCGTGGCCGCGAAAGCCCGGCCAGACCCGGGTGTCGTGACCATCCCCGGCGAATGGAGCGATAAAGAGAAGAAGAGATAGCGTGAAATTCAAAATC
>JBEGMZ010000052.1:0-6103 GCA_041182745.1 Acidobacteriota bacterium | reverse complement strand
CACCTCGTCAGGCGCCGCCACCAGCGGCGAGGCCCCAGATCGATCGGAAGAAGATGGCGCTCGCGGACCGGCCAAATCTGACCCTGGAAGATGTCAACACGGTGATCGCGATCGATCGGCGGGTGATCGTTATGATGGCCGCACTAAATGTTGCCGGCTATGATTACGAGCCTGGCAGCCGCGCGCTTTCGGTACTCCGCCAGCAGCTGCGTGATGATCTGAAGGGGGTCCGGCCCGAGCTGGTGCAGAAGATACGGAGTTACTTTCAGGCGCACCGCAAGGGAGCGACCGACGCGGCGGCGGTGGCGCCCTACCTGAGTCTCGCCCTTTCGATGACCGACCCTCCGGCCTTTACGATCGATGTTGCGGCCGACCGGTTGCCGGATGATGTGCGGGAGATCACCGAGTTTGCGTTGATTCTCGAGGAGTTCTACCGCGAGACCAGTTTCAACCGTCTGCTGCCAAAATATGTCGAGTCCTATATCAAGGTTGCCGAGACCTACGGTCCCCCGGCTGGATTGGCACTCGGGACAGTGCTGACCTACCTGCACACCGAGCCGGTTCTTGAGTTGCCGCCGCTCTATGTTCCGCGACGGACAGCGCCCAGAAAAGGGGCGCCAGTTGAAGAGGCGATCACGATTCCGAACCGGGTGCGGCAGTTTGTGATCGTGCCCGATCTGCTCAATGCGACCGGGGCCGCCAATCTGCGGATTGTCCGTGACACCTACTATCTGCTGCTGGGACCGACGATAGAGCCCAACGTCGAGGCGATGCGGCGGGCCTTCCTTTCGTTTGTCATCGATCCATTGACGGAGCGTCAGGTACGGGAGGTTTCGGCCATCCGGGGGGATCTTCGCAAGCTGATGGAGTCGCGTGGTGAGCGGCTGGATGAGGAGTACGCGCAGCGGAGCGCATACTTCCTGCTCACCGACTCGCTGGTGCGGGCAACTGATGCGCGGATGGATGTCCTCGGGCTGGCTGCCCGTCGAACCTCAACCGAGGATGAGGCGATCTATGAACTTAGTATTGGCTATGATCGCGGGGCCGTGCTCGTCTACCATTTCTACGAACAGATTAAGGCCTTCGAGCCGGTGGGCGTCAACATTCGTGACTACTTCGCGAGCCTGCTGAAGAATGTCGACTTTGGTCGGGAAGGGAGTCGGCTGACCGAGTATGCGACGCGACTGGAGCGGGTAAAGAAGCTGCGAACCGAAGCGACTCTTGCCCCGCTCCCAGCTCCGACCATTGCCAATGCAGACGAGAAGCTGGTGTCACAGCTGGTCGATGCCGACAAGCTGATGAAAGCGCGGAGCTATGAAAGTGCGCGTCTGCTGCTTGAGACGGCGCTCCGTCAGCATCCCACCAATGCCCGGGTGCTCTTCGGACTAGCTGAAGTGGCGAGTAAGCAGGCGACCAGTCTTGATGATGCTGATCGGGTTGAAGAGGCACTCTTCGCCGCGATCGAGTACTACCGGCAGGCGGTGAAGAATGCCGCGCCGGAGAGTGAGAAGTGGCTTGCGCAGCGGAGCTATGTTGCGGCGGGCCGGATTCTTGACTTCATCAGTGAGAACAATCCGTCGCTGGCCGACCGACTGACAGGGGATGCCCTCGGAGCTTATGAAGCGGCCCTCCGACTTGGCCGGGTCGAGGGTGGGGCATATGATGAAGCAGAGAAAGCACTTCGCGAGCGGGCGGCGCGGCCAAAGTAGCATTCCGTATCACTCACTACCTGGGGTGCTGATCAGGTTCGGCAAGGCGGGGAGAGAGAAGTGTGTGGAATCGCGGGCATCATCAAGAAGAGAGCTGAGCTGGTCGAGGAGGCCGACCTTGGCCGGATGCTCGGGGTGCAGGCGCATCGGGGGCCGGATGGCAGCGGGGTTGCGCTGACCGACGAAGGGCGGGTTGGTTTCGGTCACGTCCGTCTCTCGATTATCGACCTCACGACCGGAGACCAGCCACTCTGGAGCCGGGATGGACAGCTGCTGATCACCTTCAATGGTGAGATCTACGACCACCTTGAGCACCGTCGAGCGCTGGAAAAGGACGGGTTCGTGTTTCGGACACGATCCGACACCGAGGTTATCGTCAACCTCTACCGGCGATACGGGCTGCATTTTCTGAGCCACCTCAACGGAGAGTTCTCCTTTGCCATCTGGGATAGGGCGGAGCGTCGCTTTCTGGCGGCGCGTGACCGTTATGGGGTCAAGCCCTTTTTCTACCGTGAAACTACGGACGAGCTGCTCTTCGCCTCTGAGGCCAAGGGGCTGCTTGCGCTGCCCCGGGTACCGCGCGCATTCTCAGGCGAGCATGTGACGACGGCGCTGTTCTCCGCGCCGATGCCGGCCGTCAGTCCATTTGCGGGGACGGAGGTTCTGCGCCCCGGCCACTATCTGATGTGGGAGGTCGGACAGACAAAGTCGAAGACCGTCGAGTACTGGCGACCACGTTATGAGCCTCAACCGAGCCTCTCGCCTGGTGAGGCGATCGAGCGGACACGACATCACTTCAGTCGAGCGGTTGAGCGGAGGATGGTTGCCGATGTTCCGGTATGCAGTTTTCTCAGTGGAGGGCTCGATTCGACGCTGGTGACGGCTGAAATGGCTCGTCAGTCCGGGGCGCGGACGGTAACCGCCTTTACGATCGGGTTCTCGCACTCCGAGTATGATGAGACGGAAACAGCGGCCAACATTGCGCGTGAGATCGGCGTCGCGCACGAGTCTCTCCCCGTCTCGATGAACGACATTGCCGACCACCTTGAGGACTGCATCGGGCAGATTGAACTGCACCTTTTCAATCCGAGCGCGGTCGGGAAGTTCCTTCTTTCGCGATATGTGCGTGATCGTGGATTCAAGGTCGCACTCACCGGGGAAGGTTCCGACGAGCTATTTGCTGGTTATCCCTACTTCAAGCTCGAGGCCATCTGGCGCCGCCTTGAGAGTCCGGATCCGGAGGTCAGAAGGTCGGGGCGTCGCCTGCTCGCAAGATTCCGAAAGATGGAGCGCCGCTCGGAAGGGCTCTTGTGGAACCGTACTGAGAGCTGGCGGAGAATGCCACGCCCGTTAGGGTTTGCGAGCTATATTTTGACTCGTGTTCAGGAGTTCGAGAAGTACCTTCCCGTCCTGATCAACTGCGAAAAATATGGGATCAAACCGGGCGACAGTCCGTCCCAACGGCTGGTCGCGGAGTTTGAGGGGTGGGGGCTGGAAGATCTCCATCCTTTGCAGGCGAGCCTTGTTCTGTCACGGTCGCAGCTCGCCGCCTACATTATTCCGACGCTCGGTGACCGCGTTGAGATGGCCCACTCCATCGAGGGCCGCACGCCTTTTCTCGACACGAATCTGGCTGAACTGACATTTCGCGTGCCGGTCGATCTGCAGCTCGATCTCGACCAGCTTCGTGAAAAGAGGCTTCTGCACGAGGCGCTGGGTCAGCTTCTGCCACCCACGGCAAGGGGCACCAGAAAGCATCCGTTCTTCTCGCCCAACTGGACCGCGCTCTGGCAGACGCGACGCGGGAGAGAGCTGTTTGAGGACTATTTGAGCGATGTCGCCCTTGACCGGGTTGGCCTCTTCCGTCGCCCATTTGTGAGGCGGATTCTGTGTCTCTGGAGATGGCTGCCGCAGAACTCATCTCTGCGCCGCAGGATCGATGTGTTGGTGGGCATTGTACTGACGACGCAGATTCTGCACGAGAGACTGATCCGTGGACAAGCCGTCAGATCAGCGGCCCAATTCCGCGCTCCGCGGCGCGTGGTTGAAGCCTGAGGCTGACGCCGCAGACCGGGTGTCACCGGATCGGCGAGGATGTTCGAGGATAGTACCGGTCGGTGGCGGCGGTACCGTCACACTGAATGAGGCCCTCGGTAACAGCCAGGTCGAGGTTGGCGACCGTCTCGGAGACAGCGAGGAAGCGCTGCGACTCATCGATCCGCGGAAAGACCAGTCGCGACATCTCCCAGGCGGAGATTCCCTCCTCCGGAACCATCCGGACGATCCGGGTTCGTCGCTCATCGATCAGTCTGGTCAGGCGATGGTAATGTTCCGCATAGTCGTCGATCACATCGCCATGGGCGGTCAGCAGAAGCGTCGGATTTAGCTGCCGGATACGTGCAACCGAAGCGAGGTACTCGCGCAGGGATGGGAAGCGGCGAGTACGGTCTACCGGGTCCGCACTCAGTATCGGGTTAGGCTTGATTGACTTCAGGATGGTGTCTCCGGTCAGGAGGGTGCGGTTGGCTTCGCGAAAGAGGCAGCAGCTCCCAGGCGTATGACCCGGGGTATGGACTGCCCGCAAGCTGCCGACGTTAAAATCGAATTCACGTCCATCGCCATAAGCGTCAACTTCGACGACCGGATCAGCGAAGCGGCGGATGGCTGCATACTGCGCGGCCATCTTATCCAGCTCCGGTTCCGGGACACCAGTTCGTCCGACCAATTCGCGGTCGACGCGACTGTGGCGAGCCTCTGAGATCTGATCGTACTCCCAGTGGTGAACCCAGACCGGCGCCCCTGACTCACTCTGGATTATACCCGCCAGTCCACAGTGGTCCTCGTGAGTGTGCGTCAATATGACTCGTTCGATGTCGGAAACGACCAGTCCGACCGCGCGCAGCTGTTGGCGCAGCGCCTCAAGGGCCTCTCCACTCTTCGGCCCGGTATCGATCAGCGTCAACGGCTCCTCGCGAACAAGGTAGATGTTGATTGGGCCGACCGGGAAGGGCGTAGGAATGGTTAGGGTAAGGATCTTCATCTTCCAAATACAGCCGGCAAATACAGCCGGCAAATACAGCCGGCAAAAACAGCAGGCAAAAACAGCAGGCAAAAACAGCGAGGCGTCGGACGGGAGTGTCCCGGCAGCCGGGAATCGATGCGACCGGGGAGACGCCGGCACTCGGCCCGTCTCTCATCCAACCGGCCTGAGCCTCGATGGTGGCCGGTCGGGGAGACGTCTTGAATGCCGGTGTCTCCGTTGAGATCAGAACGCGTAGCCGCCGTTAGCGACAACGTGGTCAGCAATCCGCTCGCGGATGGCGGCGGTGTTGAGCGGATCCTGTTTCGTGAATCGCTTGAGAGCGGCGAGAAGCATCCGCAGTTCGTCGCTCTCGGCGATCGCCGCGAGCGCGTTGCGTCCGGCAATCTCGATCCGATTGACTGCATCGTGGGTGAAGAGGCGCGTCGCTTCGATCGCCATCCGATGTTTCTCTTCACCATCCCGAGCAATCACCTTTGCCGTCCGGCCGATCGTGCTGTCCATCAGGAATGAGTCGATGATCACATCGGCTGTCCACGAGAGGACCATCTGCTGCTCGGACAGACCTTCGCGGAACTTCTGCGCCGCCGAACCGATCAGCATCAGCGCGACCTTCTTTGCATTGGCAGCGAGTTTTCGTTCCCGTGCCAGCGGTGAGTCGTCATCCTCCTGGTCGAACGATGGGCCGGCAAGCAGCTCTTCCTGCAGCTTCAAGGCCGCGCCGAAGAGTGGCAGCCCTCCCTTCATCGCTCGTCGCACCAGTTGCCCGGTGATCAGCAGCCGGTTGATCTCGTTTGTCCCTTCATAGATCCGGTTGACGCGGCAGTCACGATAGATTCCCTCAGCCGGATAGTCCTCAGTGAAACCATTTCCACCGTGAATCTGGACATTCTCATCGGCGACATAGAATAGGGTCTCGGTGCCGGCAACCTTCAGCATCGCGCATTCGATCGCGTACTCCTCGACCGCTTTGAGGATCTCGGCGGGGTTTCCCCTGTCAATCGCCTCCTCGCGGGCTTCGATCATACCAGCAGTACGATAGACCGCTGACTCTGTTGCGTAGATCCGGGTCGCCATCTCAGCCAGTTTGTACTTGACCGCTCCAAATGAGGCGATCGATCGCTTGAACTGCTGGCGCTGGGCAGCGTACTTCGCCGATTGGGCGAGAGCACGCTTCGACCCACCGATCGATCCGGCCCCCATCTTGATCCGGCCAAAGTTGAGCGTGTTGAAGGCGATCAGATGACCCTTCCCAACCTCACCGAGCAGCCGATCCTTCGGAATCCGGCAGTCAGCGAGCGGGATCGGGGTTGTCGATGAGCCGCGCTGGCCAAGCTTGTGCTCTTCGTTGCCA
>JBEGMZ010000051.1:0-3012 GCA_041182745.1 Acidobacteriota bacterium | reverse complement strand
AGTATCATCAAGCAGGCAACCCGGGCGCACGGAGGTGAAAAGGCGCTGCGCCGGATCCAGTCCTGGCAGGTTGATGGAAAGATCACCAGCCGGCGTGATGGATCGGGTGGACGCTATCGCGCCGTCAGCCAGCAGCCAGGCTACTATGGACTCTTCTTCGATCTTCGTGGGCTGGAGGTCAGCCAGGGGTTCAACGGAAAATCGGGCTGGATCCGTGATTCGCGGGACGGGCTGCGGACGCTGACGGGCCAGGGCAGCCGCGAATTTCAGGCTGAAGCAGGCTGGCGGGCCCATCGCTGGCTTGACTACCGCCGCGAAAAATCGAAGCTGGCGCTGGCACCGGAGGTGACGATCGATGGACGCCGGGCGCACCAGTTACTCCTGACCACGGCCCGCAACATCAGATTCACGCTCTTCTTCGACGTCGAGACCGGACGGCTGATCCGTGAGGTTTTGCCACTCGACGGGCTCTCCCGCCAGTTCGACTACGGAGATTTCCGCCTTGTTAACGGAATCTGGGAGCCACACCTGATCGTCATGACCCTCGGTGAGCAGATCTATGACATTGTTCTCGATCGGGTAACCCATAACCCGCCGGTCGAGCGCGCCCTCTTCGATTTTCCACGGGTCTCGAACGAGCCGCTCCCCGATATTGGTGCTCTTCTGCGCTCGGTGGGAGAGAATGAGGATCGGGTCGATGAGATTCTCGACAAGTACACCTACTCCGAATCGATCATCCGACGGGAGATCGACAATCGTGGCCAGGCAACCGAGAAAGAGTCGAACACCTACGAGCTGACTTTCTACAAGGGTAACCGGATCCGACGACTGACCGCGCGAAACGGACGCCCGCTTTCACCCGATGAGGAGGCCGACGAGACGCGCAAGATCGAGAAGAGGGTCAGGGAGATTGAGAAACGAGAGACAGAGAAGGAGCGGCAGGCAACCCGCGAACGTGACGTCGATCAGTCAACCGCTGGGTCGCCCGATCCGGAGCGGGGCCAGCGGATCTCGATCGCCGACGTGCTGCGAGCATCGCGACTGATCAATCCGCGCCGTGAGCGGTATCGAAATCACGACGTGATTGTCTTCGATTTTGAGCCTCTGCCTGGCTACAAGGCACGGAAAAACTATGAAAAATTTTTCGGCAAAATGGTCGGTGCGATCTGGGTCGATCCAGAGGACAAGCAGGTGGCGCGGGTCGATGCGCGGTTAGTTGAGTCGTACAAGGTTGCGGGCGGACTGCTCGCCTCGCTGCGCGAAGGTGCCACTTTTGTCCTTGAACAGGAGAAGATCAACAACGAGATCTGGCTGCCGACACGGATCGACATCAACCTTGGCCTGCGGGTACTGCTGGTCAAGGGTATTACGGTCAACCAGACGATCACTTTTGGAAATTACAAGCGCTTCAACGTCGAGTCAGATCGGGAACGCCTGGCAAGCCCCGTCACTCCACCAAATCCGGAACGCGACCGGAGAAAGTAAGAGCCCGACAGCGGTGGACCTCGCGGTCACGGCAAGCGGGCTCTCGGGAGCGGATTTTATCAGATCGTAGATTATTTTAATTACTTGTAGTGATCGGCGTTGAGCGCGACGTACTCCTGCCATTGCTCAGGTACATCCTCATCACGGTAGATCGCCTCAACCGGACAGGCCGGCTGACAGGCGCCGCAGTCGATGCACTCATCCGGATTGATGAAGAGCATTTTGGAATCGCCATACTCGGGCTCATCCTTGCGCGGGTGAATACAGTCGACCGGGCAGACATCGACGCACGCCGTATCCTTGGTCCCAATGCAGGGTTCGGTGATAACGTACACAGCCATGATAGCTTTCTCCTTCCTCTAAGCTTTAGTATAACGCAGTCGGTAATGGTGATCCTTTTCGGGCCGACGACAGACCGAATGGCAATTGTATCGATTCAAATGTTTAATGCAAGCGACATCGGCGGATCGTGAGAGATCGGAAAGAAGATTCCCTCAAATTTCGGATGGTCAATTCAGTGCGTCATGGCATAAAAGATGACGTTGGTGCCTATTCTGTAGGCTCCAAGACCATATTTGAGCGGATAGCGCGGATCATCGATCCACTCCCAGGCGTCACCGTTGTCAAGGTTGCGTCCGACAAAGACCATCAGGCGCTCGGTATCATCGAAGAGTCCCCAGTAGGAAGGGACAGCTCCCCCCTTTTCGGCGGTGCGGCCACGGTAGACGATGTTCTGGAAGTTGGGAGTCTGAAGAATCTCATCGATGTCAAAATAGCAGTGAAAGATTGGATGATCGAGAGAGAGTTGGCGAAGCTGGTACTCTGGAAAGACACTGAGCAGTTGGAGTCGGACATTTTCCCATTCGGAATTTCCCCAGAAATCGTCAAGGATGACAAACCCGCCCCGCAGGAGGTACTCACGGAGGCTGGCCGCGTCCTCACGGGTCAGGTCAAGATAGCCGGGCTCGACGACGTAGATAAAAGGGTAGTTGAAGAGCTGTGGGCCGTGAATGGGGACGGCGACCGGCTGATCAGAGATATCGAGAGCGCTGCGTACCCAGCCGCGGAGACCGTGGATAAACTGATAATCGGCTTTTGGGTAGTCGGTTGCCCAGCTCGCATATCCACCATAGCCTGAGAAGAGGTCCCACCGGTCAGCCGTGGAGTAGCGAAGACGGGCAAAAGTGAACTCGCCTCTTCTCGCGGTCTCGTGAGCAGGCCGGGGAGGAGCCTGGAATTCAGGCCGTGGGCGGGAACGCTGTCCACGAACCGACCCTGTGTCGATCGGCAGGAAGATGGCGAGGATCTGGAAGACAACCATAATCGGAAAAAGCCGCCACCTCAGCCAGGTATTGCCCATGGTCTCACCTCCGATCTTAATTCGAGAGATCGCTCAAACCGGCAGGTTGCGGTTCTGATTCAAAGTCCGGACCTGTCTCGGGCGGACCTGTCTCGGGTCGCTCAACTCCGATGAACCTGAAGAAAGCGTCATCGGCAAGGGCGATCGCCACCCCTTCGCCAATCGAT
>JBEGMZ010000050.1:0-6247 GCA_041182745.1 Acidobacteriota bacterium | reverse complement strand
CTGCTCATCTCGACCCGTGCCCGATCCCAACAGGAGGCCATCCAGGCCGCCTTTGGAACCATGCTGCCTTCCATCTTCCTCTCCGGATATATCTTTCCGATCGACACCATGCCGGCCTTCTTTCGTGGTATCAGCGCCATACTGCCAACAACCTATCTGATTGAGATCTTCCGGGGTATCATCCTCCGTGGCGCAGGCTTCACTGCTCTCTGGCGTCAAACTCTTATCCTCTCCTTCATGGGACTACTTCTAATCTCTCTTAGCGCCGTAAGATTTGGCAGGAAGAATGGCTGACAGGCACTCCCATTCCAGATCCGACCCAATTCTCAAGACAATCTTGTCCAGGACAGAATTTTGCAAAATGCAATAACATTGTCACAAATTTGCAAATCGCAAGCCGCAAGCTGACGAAAGTGAAGACGAGAGAACGCCATAACTCTTGTATTTGCAACGCATAGATTCTGCAATCTTGTCTATCCGTTTGTGGCACAGTTCGTGCATTGTCCAAGTGTGCTTAAAGAATTTTCTGGACAACGATGTGACATTGATCAACAATATGGCACCATCAGCAGAGAGATTGACAGCAGGATAGTTGATAAGATCGTTAGCAGGATCGTTGTAAGGATGAGAGAGGGCGTGAGCGATGCAGGCAATTAGTGTGAAACTGGGAGTACAGGCTGGAGTGCAATCGGGTTTACAGAGATTGAACAGGAGGGACCCGGGATTTGGGCCCGCCTTGCGTCGTGATGATACTCATCGGCACCGGATTGAGAGTGGGCGCCTGGTGAGCAGCGTCGAACTCAACCACGTGTCGTTGATTGTCTATCAGGTGCCGGCGAGTCGAGTATTGATCGATCTTCCGCCGGGCACGATGCTGACGACCAGCATCTCAGATGGTGAGGAGATGGCGTGGGTCTCGGTCGTCTCCTGTATCGATCGCGGCTTGGGAGGAGTTGAGAGTACGACGTATCGCCTGCACGTGACCGATGGTGATCTCGCGGCCCACGTTATTCTCGGGGTATCAGTTGGATCGCTCTCTTCAGTGGGGGCTCGCAACCTGTGGCAAATGCCGTGGCACCTTGGGGCGATGGAGCTTCAGGCGGCTTACGATACTCGGCAGGGTTGTTACACCGGATACCGGCTCCAGACTCAGAGTCAGTGGGAGAGCGCGTGTTGGGAGATCAATGACAGCGGAAAGATGCTCACCTCAGAAACGGTTGGTAAACTTGGCATCCCAGTGACGGTTCTCTCCGATCAGGTGCGACTGCTTTACAGTCGGCCCGATCATCCAGAGGGTTACCTCTCCGGGATGGATATCGTGTATGGTGGGTGGGCCATGACGAGTGGTGAGCTAAGTACGGCGCGTTCCGAGTTTCTTGAGAGGTCGGGACTCCTGAAACGTGAGGAACTTAAGAGACCGGTACTTGTAGGGCTGCAGCCGCGCGGTTCGCTCTTGCTGGCGACAGCTCCGATCGACCGTTTTTCGAGGACTGGACGAACAGTCGCGAGGGTGAGAGGATCGGCTCTGACGGGTCTTCAATAGTCGCAGCGCGAACCGGATGGTCTGGGTTGACTGCCAGGTCGGTTGATCAGAATATTTCAAGACAGGCCGAGGAGATGAGGGGGCAACAGCGGGTAGTCTCTCAGTCTCCTCTTTCTTATTTGCGGAATAGCCAGAGACTAAGGGGCGGGTAGTTCAGTCTGCGCTGTCGGAGTGGTGAGCGCTACGGCTACAATACGGTCTGGTTGCAGGATGCTTTGGTGCGTGGGACGCGAACGAGAATGGAAGCACGAGTGGGCTGACGCAGAGATGAGCAGCCTGGCAGGAGGGTGACGGGTTGTTGGTTCTGTTTCTGACGATATCGCTCTTCGTAATACTTGGTCTGGGATTTTACGTGCTGGTTTCGGCGCCGCACCGCCGGGTGAACCGTGTCTTCGCCGTCTTCAATCTGGTAATGATCCTCTGGGTGCTGAAGGATCTGCTGTTCTGGGGTTTCCCGGACGCGGGTTTTTCGGTCGAAGCCTGGACGCGAACCAGCTTTGTGATTGCAGTGCTGTTGCAGACAACATTTCTGCTCTTCGCGGAGGTCTTCCCCGAAGGGGAGCCGGTGCGCTGGGGGCGACTAATTCTCTACTCGCTTCCGCTGCTTGGTATGCTGCCGCTGGTGATGGGTGATCTTGCCTGGCAATCGGTTCAACTGGCGGATGGTGAGCTGCGAATCGAACTGACGTGGTTTGCCATTCTCTTCGGCCTCGTGAACTACTGGACGCTCGGGGTTGGCCTGATCAGACTGGCACGCAAAAGGGTACGGCACCGGGGAACAATTCTTGAAATACAGATCAATCTGATCGTCGTTGCAGTGGGCCTGACGGCCGGCCTGCTGCTCTTCGGAGTCAACATTCTGCCGTTGTTCGGTCGCTACCAGCTTCTTCCCTACAGCTCCGGGTTCATTGTCATTGGGGCGTTAATCTACACTTACGCCATCAGCAGCTTTCGGCTCTTCTGGCTGCCGACCGCGCTCGACCAGTTGCGACTCTTTCCGCTGACATACAAGCTCACGATCGTCGTGACGCTGGTCGGGTACCTCGGGCTCTTCTTCGTCCAGTTTCCGATCGCAAGATGGTCGCTTGGGGATAACAATCCGGACTGGATAAGGTATGTGGTCTTCAGCAGCATTGCGCTGATGTTGCCGTCGTTGATTCTGGTGCTGGTGATAGTGCGGGTGCTATCAAGGCCGTTGCGGGAGCTGACGGAGCTGGCGCTAGACGTCTCGAGGGGGAACTACGGTGCAGTCTCGCGCCTGACAAGCAACGATGAGCTGGGTGTCCTTGCATCGAGCTTCAACACCATGAGTCAAAAGATGGCTGACGACATATCGCGATTGAAGGAGATCAATCAGGCGATGGTGCGATCAGAGAAGCTGGCAACTGCCGGAGCGCTGGCAACCAGTGTCGCACACGAGGTGAACAACCCGCTCGCTTCGATCTCATCGCTGGTTCAATCGTTGCTCACGACCGAAGCCGATGAGCGTAATCGGGAGACGTTGCGAACGATTCTTGGGCAGATCACCCGGATTACAACCGTCCTCCATGACCTGATGGAGTTTGCGCGGCCAAAGATACCTGATCCGCGACTGACCGACATTAATGAGTTGATCCGAAAGAGCATTGAGCTGGCGATGTATGACAAGCGATTTCGGAATCTGCGGATCGATACCGGGTTTGGGGAGAGTCTGCCCCGACTGAAACTGGATGGTGATCGGCTGCAGCAGGTGCTGCTCAACCTGCTGCTCAATGCGCGGGATGCGATCGCCGAGGCCGGGGTGGAAGGGCGAATCTCCATCACCACCTCGATCGAGGAGACCACCATCGGGAGCGCTGCGGTGATCGAAGTAGGCGACAATGGATACGGCATTCCTGAGGAGAATCTCCCACTGATCTTCGACCCCTTCTTTTCGACCAAGGGTAAGGAGCAGGGCTCAGGACTTGGGCTGGCAGTCTGTCTGAACATTGTGACCGCGCTTGGAGGCCGGATTGAAGCCCGGAACGGGCAGCCAGGGGCGGTCTTTACCATCACTTTTCCGCTAGCGGAGAGCGGCCGACAGCTATGAACTCACAGCAAACCATCCTCATTGTCGAGGACGAAGATATCATGCGTGGAATTCTCGGGCAGTTGATGCGGCAGGCCGGCTTCAAGGTAGTCGAGTCCCCCAACGCCGAGCAGGCGCTCGAGGTCTTCGCCGTGGAGAACCCGGCTCTCACCATCTCCGACATCGAACTCGGCGCCATGAACGGGATCGAACTGCTGGACCGGATCAAGCAGATGGACAACGAGGCGATGGTGGTGATGATTACTGCCTACTCTTCGGTCGAGACGGCGATTGCCGCCCTGCGAAAGGGAGCATACGACTATATCACCAAGCCATTTATCAACGAGGATATTCTGCAGACTGCCCGCAACGCATTGCGCCAGCGTGACCTCTTTCGGGAGAACCGCTATCTCCGCCGCGAGCTGCGACAGAAGTACCAGTTCGACAACATCGTCGGCCGCTCGGATGCGCTGACAGAGATATTCAAGCTGATCGAGAAGATATCAGGGACAAACAGCAGTGTAATGGTCCAGGGAGAGTCCGGGTCGGGGAAAGAGCTGATCGCAAAGGCGATCCATTACAGCTCACCGCGAGCAGATCAGCCCTTCATCGCGATCAATTGCGCGGCGCTACCCGAGAGTCTGCTCGAATCAGAGCTCTTCGGCTATGTGAAAGGGGCCTTCACCGGAGCCCATTCAGGCAAGACCGGCCTCTTCAAGACGGCCGACGGCGGAACCCTCTTTCTTGACGAGATCAGCGAGATGCCGCCAAGCCTTCAGGTGAAGCTGCTGCGTGCGCTTCAGGAGCGGGAGTTCATCCCACTCGGATCGACGAAATCAGTAACCTTTGACGCACGGTTGATTGCGGCGACAAACCGAAACCTTGAAGAGGAGATTGGAGCGCAACGGTTTCGGGAGGACCTCTACTACCGGCTGAGTGTCTTCAGTCTGACGGTTCCTCCGCTTCGTGAGCGGCGCGAAGACATTCCCCTGCTGGTGAGGTACTTTGTTGAGAAGCACTGCCGCGCCCTCAACCTCGCCACCAAGACGGTGAGCGAGGAGGCGATGCAGGCGATGATCAACTATGAATGGCGTGGAAACGTCCGGGAACTCCAGAATGCCATCGAGCGATCGGTAACTCTCAGCGATGACCAGATTGAACTCTCCCATCTGCCTCCGAAAGTCCGCGAAGCCACGCTGATCACGAACGATCTGACGGGACAGACGCTGACCCTCGAAGAGCTTGAGCGTCGTTACATTGTCGAGACCCTGAGTCGGGTTCGGGATGATAAGACCCAGGCGGCCACGCTCCTCGGAATCGACCTCTCTACGCTCTACCGAAAACTGAAGCGCTACGGTAACTGATGGCACCTCCGCCCGTAGCTGAAGCTACGGCTCTCTCGGCTTACGGGCAGGTCGAGATAAATATTTTTTCTCTGAATCGACGAATCAGGACAAATTCATGCCACGGGAGACGTCCATATAGATGGAAGCAGGCGCTTCCGGAATGTGTGAGTTTCGCGTGCGGCAGGCGTTTGGTGACAGGCGTTGCCGCCTTTTTTTTGCCCGCTGCCAGCCAGATCCGACCTCCCGACTCATTGCGCAATTCAAATTGATAAAGATAATCTAAGACGGAACAGACAACTTTGGGACACTGAGCACTGGAATGGTCACGAATCGTGGACCTGGTCCGGGGTTTAGTCTTCTTCAGTGTGCTATTTCCAAGGTGTTGGCTGTGTCTATTATGCTGTTGGCTGTGTCTGTTTAGATGGGTCACTATGGCAGTAATAACAATTTTAAATATCCAAGGAGTTCTTCGTGGAAGTCTCGTTGAAAAAAGTGGAGCGAGCCCTGCTCAGTGTGTCGGACAAGACCGGCATCGTTCAATTTGCCCGCAAGCTGGCTGATCACGGAATCGATCTTGTTTCGACTGGGGGCACAGCAGCGATCCTGCGGCAGAATGGTCTCGCGGTGCGCGATATCTCAGATCTGACCGGATTTCCTGAAATGCTCGATGGTCGGGTGAAGACACTTCACCCCCTGGTTCACGGAGGTTTGCTGGGGATACGCGACAATTCAGAACACCGCGCAAAGATGGAGGAGCACCGGATTGTGCCAATCGACATGGTCGTAGTCAACCTCTATCCATTTCGGCAGACCATACTCAAACCCGGAGTCTCACTCGAGGAGGCGATCGAGAACATCGATATCGGCGGGCCGGCGATGATCCGCTCCGGGTCAAAGAATCACCGCGACGTGGCCGTGGTTGTCGATCCGGGCGATTATGAGCGGATTGGTGAGGCGCTCGATGCCAATGGCGGATCGTTATCACATGCGCTCCGTTTTGAGTTGGCACAGCAGGCCTTCCAGCATACGGCAGCCTACGATGCAGAGATTGCGCGCTACCTTGCGAGCCAACTGGCGCCAGGTGAGTCGTCAGGACTGCCGGAACGGCTTGAGATCACGCTTGAGAAGGCGGCAGATCTCCGCTACGGTGAAAATCCACACCAGCAGGCGGCGCTCTACCGACTCCCCGGGAGTGACCGTGGGATTGCGACCGCCGAACAGCTTCAGGGCAAGGAGCTCTCATACAACAATCTGCTTGACAGCGACGCAGCCTGGGAGCTGGTGCTGGAGATTCATCGGATGCACCTCGCC
>JBEGMZ010000049.1:0-2533 GCA_041182745.1 Acidobacteriota bacterium | reverse complement strand
ACCGCTCCGCCGGGTGAGGTGGTCCCGGTTCCGCTTGGTGATCGGAGCTACGATATTGAGATTGCGGCCGGCGCTCTCGACCGGGTTGGGGAGGTTATGCGACGACTTCTCGGAGCGCGGGCGGAGCGGGTGGTGGTGCTCTCCAATCCGCTGGTCGACGGGCACTATGGTCGTCGGGTCGCGAAGTCGCTCCGTTCAGCCGGCTTCAAGCCACTCAGTTTTTTGATCGGCGATGGTGAGCGGGCAAAATCGATTCGGACGGCGGAGCGGGTCTGGGACTTCCTGATCAGCCAGCGACTCGAGCGGCGTGAGGGTCTGATCGCGCTCGGTGGCGGGGTAGTTGGAGACCTCGCCGGGTTTGTTGCCGCGACCTATCAGCGTGGTCTCCCTTTTCTGCAGATCCCGACGACGCTTCTCGCCCAGATCGACAGCTCGGTTGGTGGAAAGACGGCTGTCAACCGTCCGCTTGGAAAGAACCTCGTTGGTGCCTTTCATCAGCCGGCGGGGGTGATCATCGATCCGCTCGTTCTGCAGACGCTCCCGCCGCGTGAGTTCGGTGCCGGAATGTACGAAGCGATCAAGTATGGAATCATCCGCGACCGCGAGCTGGCCGTCTTCATAACGGAGAATCTGGACCGGATTCGACAGCTTGACGCCGGGCCGCTGACTCGACTCATTGCGCGCTGCTGCGAGATCAAGGCGGAGGTCGTTGTTGCCGATGAGCGCGAGGGAGGGCTGCGCCGCATTCTCAATTATGGTCATACGGTCGGTCATGCCCTGGAGGCGGTCACCCGCTACCGGCGTCTTCGACACGGTGAGGCGGTCGGGTACGGGATGATTGGCGCCGCCAATCTGGCGACCGCCGTGGGCCTGCTTCCGGCCTCGGAGGCGGAGATGATCCGCCACCAGGTGGATGGGATCGGACGGCGTCCGCCGATCCGGGATCTGGAGGTAGGTGCCATCGTCGAGGCTATGTCCCACGACAAAAAGGTGGCCCACGGCCGACTCCAGTTTATCCTTCCCGTATCGATAGGGGAGGTCGTCGTTCGCGATGATCTGCCGCCCGCGCTCGTCCGGGCGACGATCCGCGACCTGCTGAGAGAGTACTGATACTGACACTGATATTGATTGGGAAGGCATTATGAATCAGATTCATATCAATAGGCGCAGCTGGTCGGGTCGTTTTGCCTTTATCTTCGTTATCGCACTCAGCTCCGCCCTGCTCTACCTGATGATCTCCCTCCTGCCGGTCTGGCTCAGCTACCGTCAGATGCGCGAGGCCACCACAAATATCGTCCGACGTGGTGCGGTTCAGAAGCTCGACCTCTTGGATATCCGTGCCCAGATTGTTGAACAGGCTCGGGAGTCAAGGCTTCCCCAGGACGCCCGCATCGATGTCGCACGCGAAGGGATGGTCGTCTCCGCGCACATCACCTACTCCCGTACCCTCTACCTGCCATTCTATTCGTGGGAATGGCCCCTCGAAATTCACGTCATCGACCTTGGAATCTGATCTGCGGCAGAGCGATCCGGAGTCTTCGCTTCTCCGGGTTGAGGCTCCGGCATCCGCCACCTCCCGGCTGGCAGTTTATGACCGACAGAACTGGTCGACATCTGTCACGCCAATTTAGAAATGTCCCCTTGTCCATTGTTACCGGGGGGAAATGGCCCCCCGGCTTATCAGTCGGGAAGAGCGTCAGCTCTTCCTACAAGACGCTAAGCCGACTCTCCACTCTTCCCTTCGCCTGTGGTGAATACGCTTTGATCACCTTGATTCCAAGCGCCGCACACGCACGTCCGAATTGAGTGTAATGCTCGCGCCCCTCCTGCCTCGCCTTTTCTTCCACCCTTTCATCCGGCACATACACATTCTTCCTGTCCACATACAGTGCGGTAGGGACTCCGTATTTCTCGATCCACATCTTCAGCAGCCTCATCGCCGCCTCCGTTGTCTCCTCGTTCGCAAAAATCGAGAGTGTTCTTCCCGTCGCATCATCCACCAGATTCATCATGCAGCACTTCTCTCCTCGTTCCTCAAGCCACTGATGATGCGACCCGTCCATCTGTGCCAACTCCCCAAAAGGGGCCCGCCTTTCCCCTTCCTCTGTGCACCAACCCCTGATCTCCATCTTTCTCGAATCTCTTCTTCAGCCTCATCATTTGCCGGTAGCTGACCCCTGTCATGTCCGCTGCCTCTTTCAGTGTCATCTCTCCTCTGCTTACCTTTTCCAACACCTTCGCGCGTTCTCTCTCTGTTACGCTCATCGTCAAATGCCCCATTTTTCTGGCCCTCCTCCTTTGGGTAGGACCACTTTAGCAGGGGACATTTCTATCTTGGTATGACATTTCCGAAATATAGCTTGATTTTGTCACTCTGTTTCGAGAATACTGTACAGGTTATAAGCCAGTGAATTTGGTAAAAAGGCTGAATGCGACGGAGATTCCAACAGTCGCCATCTGGTAAGAGCACTGGTGGTGAAGCAGGTGCGGCAGAAGATCCCGGGACAGGAGAAAAGCTCTGAATCAGGAGCTT
>JBEGMZ010000048.1:0-4210 GCA_041182745.1 Acidobacteriota bacterium | reverse complement strand
AGGACATGGGATACACGCTGGCTCGGCCCGAGCTTGATAAGGCCTACAAGCTCTTCACCAAACTGGCCGATCAGAAGAAAGAGATCTTTGAGGAGGATCTGGTGGCGATCCTGCAGGATGGATTCGCACAGATTCCGGAGCGTTACAAGCTGCGGTCACTCGAGGCGACTGCCGGTACGGCGGTGACCTCGACCGCCAGAGCGACTCTGCTCGACACGACCAACGATCAGGAGCTGACCGAGTCAGGAAGCGGCGATGGGCCGGTGAACGCAGTCTTTGAAGCGATCGACCGGCTGACCGGATTTAGCGGGCTCCTTCTCGATTTCACCGTACGGTCAATTACGCGGGGAACCGATGCGGTGGGTGAAGTCTTTGTCCACGTCGAGTTCGGCGGGACCTCATACACGGGCAAGGCGGCGAGCACGGACATTATCGATGCGAGTGCGCGGGCCTACCTCAATGCAGTCAACAAAGCCTGTTATGCCCGGGAGCGCTCACGGAGCGCGGCCTGATCGGGAATGACCGGCCCGGAGAAAAGATAAAGATGGGAATGACAATAACAGAGAAGATCCTCGCGGCACACAGTGGCCGCGACCGGGTCGTGCCGGGTGAGATCGTCAACGCGGCGATCGACCTGATTGTCGCACACGACGTCACGACACCGCCGGCCGTCGCAATGCTGAAGAAGATCGGGATTGACCGGGTCTTCGATCCGTCGAAGATCCTCGTGACACCGGATCACTTTGTGCCGAACAAGGACATCAAGAGTGCAGAGCTGGCGAAGCAGCTGCGGGAGTGGCGGATTGAGCAGGGGATCGAGCGCTACTACGAGATCGGCAATCACGGGATCTGCCACGCGATTGCGCCGGAGCAGGGGCACGTTCTGCCAGGGATGACGATCGTCTGCGGCGATTCGCACACGACAACGATGGGAGCGCTCGGAACCTTTGCCAGCGGAGTCGGCTCGACCGACCTCGCGGCGGCGCTCGCGACCGGCGAGCTCTGGTTCAAAGTGCCGGAGACGATGCTCTTCGAGCTGAAGGGTCGGCTGCCGTTCGGGGTCTACTCGAAGGATATCATTCTTTATATCATCTCGAAGATCGGCGTTGACGGAGCGCGCTACCGGGCGATGGAGTACACCGGTGACGGGCTGGCGAGCCTGAGTATGGAGGCGCGGTTCACAATCACCAACATGGCGATTGAGGCCGGCGGGAAGAGCGGCATCATGCCGGTCGACCAGATCGCCGAGGATTATGTTCGGGCGCGCACCGCAGAGCCCTATACGAAATTCTACTCAGACGAGGACGCCCGATACTCGGAGCGGTTCACGATCGATCTGGATCAGCTTGAGCCGATTGTGGCGTTGCCGAGCCTGCCCTCGAACGGGCGATTCATCGGTGAGATCGAGCGGGTGAAGATGGATCAGGTCTACATCGGTTCGTGCACCAACGGCCGGATCGAGGACCTGCGGATTGCAGCACAGATCCTGAAGGGGCACAAGGTGGCAAATGGAACCCGGGCGATCGTGGTGCCAGCGACGACCGAGATCTGGAAGACCGCCATGCGCGAGGGGCTGCTCGAGATCTTCTCGGACGCCGGCTGCGTCGTCTCGACCGCGACCTGCGGAGCCTGCCTGGGAGGCTTTATGGGCGTGCTGGGAGCGGAGGAGACCTGCCTTTCGACGACCAACCGGAACTTCGTTGGCCGGATGGGCAGTCCGAAATCGAAGGTCTACCTGGCGAGCCCGGCGACGGCCGCCGCCACCGCCATCACCGGGACGATCACCGATCCCCGCGAGTTCCTCAAATAACGATCAAACGGAGAAGAGATAAAGATGCCGGAACTACCAGACAAACTGACGGGATATGCCCACGTCTACGAGCGTGACCATATCAACACCGATGAGATCATTCCTGCCCGACACCTGAATGTCCACGAGGAGGCGGAGCTGGCCAAGTACGCGATGGAGGATATCGACACCGACTTCGTGAAGCGGGTACTCCCGGGAGACATCATCATCGCGGGTGAGAACTTCGGCTGCGGTTCCTCGCGTGAGCATGCGATCTGGGCGCTGCGCGGGGCCGGGGTGCGGGTTGTGGTCGCGAAGAGCTACGCGCGGATCTTCTTCCGGAACGCGATCAACAACGGCTTCGTGGCGATCGAGTGCCCGGAGGGGTGCGAGGTGGCAAAGACCGGTGACCAGGTCGAGGTCGACCTTGTTGGGGGCCGGCTCCGCAACCTGACGACAGGGCGTGAGGCGGCCTTTGTCCCGATCAGCGACTTCGCGCGCGAGTTGATCGAGGACGGCGGGCTGCTGCCACACATCAAGAAGAAGGCCGGTAAGGCCTGAGGGAGAGCGGATAGCACATGAAAGCCAGGATTACAGTACTTCCCGGGGACGGGATCGGGGTCGAGGTGACGCGAGAGGCGGTGGCCTGCCTCGAGACGATCGCCAGACGTTTCGGGCACGAGTTCCATTTCGAGGAGCGGCTGGTCGGCGGGATCGCGGTCGACCAGAAGGGCAGTCCGCTGCCGGAGGAGACGCTTGCGACCTGTCTGGCGAGCGATGCGGTGCTGCTCGGGGCAGTTGGCGGACCGCAGTACGATTCCCTGCCCCCGAAGCTAAAGCCGGAGACAGGGCTGCTCGGCCTGCGAGCCGGGCTGGGAGTCTACGCCAATCTGCGGCCGGCGTTTCTGCACGACTCATTGATCGACGCCTCTCCCCTCAAAGCCGAAATCGTCCGCGGGACCGATCTGCTGATCGTTCGGGAGCTGGCGGGTGGAGCCTACTTTGGCCAGCCACGCGAGATCACCGAGGAGCGTGGGCTGAACACGATGGCCTACACGGCCCCGGAGGTGGAACGGGTCGCGCGGGTCGCCTTCGAGCTGGCCCGCCTCCGACGCCGGAAGCTCTCGTCGATCGACAAGGCAAACGTGCTGGAGAGTTCGCAACTCTGGCGCAAGGTGGTCACAAAACTGGCCGGAGAGTACCCGGATGTGACGCTCGAGCACGGATATGTCGACAGCTGCGCGATGGCGCTGGTAACACGTCCGACCAGCTTCGACGTCATCGTCACCGAGAACCTCTTCGGGGATATTCTGAGTGACGAGGCGTCGGTGCTGACCGGCTCACTTGGGATGCTCCCATCGGCCAGTCTGGGGGGTGAGGTCGAGCTCTACGAGCCAGTCCACGGCTCAGCACCGGATATCGCCGGCAAGGGGATTGCCAATCCTTTGGGTGCGATCGCCTCAGTCGCCATGCTGCTGCGCCACACCTGCCAGCTGGAGCGGGAGGCAACCCTGCTTGAGGAGGCGATTCGCCGCACGCTGAGCGAAGGTTGCGGAACGCCCGATCTGAAGGGCCAGCCGCGGATACTCTCCACCACTGAACTTGGAGCGCACGTCCGCGGCCATCTCGAGCGGGACTGACCGTTTCAGTACCCGCGCCTGCCGCGTTGAAATTCAATCTGACATAAACCGATCGCCACCGAAAGCAGAGGCGGTCACGAATGAGGGGAGAAGTGAAGTTATGAAAATGCGTGGAGCACGCATACTGCTGGAAGCCATGCGCTGTGAGGGGGTCAACCACATCTTCGGTTATCCGGGGGGGGCGGTTCTTCACATCTACGATGAGATGATCAAGCACGCCGAGTCGCTCGGGATTAAGCACTATCTGGTCCGCCACGAACAGGCGGCACTCTTTGGTGCAGCCGGTTACAGCCAGGCAACGGGAAAGACCGGAGTCGCGCTGGTCACCTCGGGGCCAGGAGGAACAAATGCCGTGACCGGCATTGCCAACGCCTTCATGGACTCGTTGCCGATGGTTGTCTTCACCGGCCAGGTACCGACCAATCTGATTGGAAACGACGCCTTCCAGGAGGCCGATCTGACCGGTATCACCCGTTCGTGCGTCAAGCACAACTATCTGGTGAAGAAGGTTGAGGATCTGGCGCCGACGATCAAAGAGGCCTTCTACGTCGCAAGCACAGGACGCCCGGGGCCGGTACTGGTCGACCTGCCAAAGGATATGACGGCTCAGGAGATCGAGTTCAGCTATCCGGAGACGATCGAGATGCGGAGCTACAAGCCGCAGACGCAGGGCAATCCGAAGGCGGTGCGACGGGCGGTCGAGGCGATACTCGAGGCGGAGCGGCCGGTACTCTACATTGGCGGTGGCGCGATCCACGCCGGCGCCCACGAAGAGCTGCAG
>JBEGMZ010000047.1:0-2501 GCA_041182745.1 Acidobacteriota bacterium | reverse complement strand
GAATCTTTCAGTGCAAGACAGGCCGGAAAAAATACGGGCCGGAAAACATGATGATTAAAGACAAGTTTGTGGATCTGATCGATCAACTGAAGGCGACTGAGGGTGAGAACCTGCTCTCGGTGGTGGTCTATGGCTCGGCGCTGACGGCGCCGGAGCCGGCCGCAAAGGGTGATTTTCAGTGGCTGGTGCTGACGCGACGGCTCAATGCGGAGGACCTGCGGAGGATTCGACCGGTGATCCGGGGGTTGGTTGGTGCCGGCTATGCGATGCCCGTCTTCTTCACCGCCGCAGAGTTTCGTGATTCGCTTGACGTCTTCCCGATCGAGTTCCGGCAGATGAAGCGGGCCTGCGAAGTCCTCTATGGTCACAATCCGCTTGCGGAGGTCGAGGCCTCTCCAGCCAACCTGCGGCTGCAGATTGAGTACGAACTGCGCGGAAAGCTCCTGCGACTGCGGTCACTCTATCTGCCAGCGAGCGGTACAACGGAGAACCTGCTCCAGTTGATGACGGAGAGCGTGGTAAGCTTTGTCCGGGTGATGCGTTCAATGCTCGACCTGCTGGGAGAGACCCCGCCAGTCGAACGGCTGGCGGCAGCACGACGGGTTGGTGAACGGCTGAAGGTAGACGTCTCACCGATCACACTGCTGCTTGAATTGCGTGCCGAGCCACGGTCTTTGCTGGAGGTTGAAACTCAGGATCTCTTCGCAGCGTATATCGATTCGCTGAGTGGTCTGATCGACGCCGTCGACAAGCTGGATAGTGCGGACGCGTCGCAAAAGTAACGATGACTTTGAGATGACTTTGAGATGACATTGAGATGAATTTGACAGGAAGACTGTCGACAAGGGAGTGAGGAAGAGAAACAATGGGAAAGACATTACTGGTCGTGCTGGGAGTGATCCTGCTCTTCGTGCTGGTGATCGGCGGGTGGGTTTTTGGCAGTTACAACGGGCTGGTGGAGAAGCGTAATCTGGTCGACCAGCAATGGGCGCAGGTTGAGAACAATCTGCAGCGCCGGGCCGACCTGATACCAAACATCGTCAACACGGTCAAAGGGTACGCCAACATTGAGGCGGGGATTCTGACCAGCATCGCCGACTCGCGGTCGCGGATTCTTTCGCCGACGGCAACACCCGAGCAGAAGATGGATGCGAGCAACCAGATGACGAACGCCGCGCGGCAGGCGGGAATTCTCAATGGCGGCGGAATACTGGGGACGGGTGGACGTTTTCTCGCCCTGACTGACACCTACCCGCAACTCAAGTCAGACCAGTCCTTTCTGCGGTTGCAGGATGAACTGGCCGGCACCGAGAACCGACTGGCGGTAGCGCGCAAGGACTACAATGAGTCGGTGACCGTCTACAATACGGCCCGCCAGAAGTTTCCGGGAGTGATCGTCGCTTCGCTGACCGGATTCCAGGACAAGCCCTTCTTCAAGGCCGATGAGAGTGCGCGCAAAGCGCCGGAAGTGAAGTTCTGACCTCGACATGGAGAGAGCAGCAATACCCGGTGACGACCATCCGGGAACAGGAGTGGAAGAGATGAACCTGACCAAAGCCCTGGTAACAGTAGCCGGTCTGGCCCTGCTTGGAACAGGAGTTCCGGGGCAGTCGCCGCAGTATCCACCAACCCGCAAGGTTGAACAGGTCGACAACTACCACGGAGTGCCGGTAGCTGACCCCTATCGCTGGCTGGAGGATGACAACTCGGCCGAGACGGCGAAGTGGGTTGAAGCGCAGAACAAGGTCACCTTCGGGTACCTTGAAAAGATTCCTTTTCGCAGCCAGATCAAGCAGCGTCTTGAGCAGCTCTACAATTATCCGAAGATTGGCGCACCATCGCGAAAGGGTGAGTTCTATCTATTCTCGAAGAATGACGGCCTGCAGAACCAGAACGTCCTCTACATTCAGAAAGGGCTGAATGGTACGCCGGAAGTGCTGCTCGATCCGAACAGCTGGTCGAGTGATGGAACGGTGCGGCTGAGTGCGTTTGCCCTGTCGAAGGATGGGAAGTACGCGGTGGTTGGGGTTTCACGGAGCGGCTCTGACTGGCAGGAGTACCAGGTGATGGAGGTCGCGAGCCGAAAGATGCTTGACGATCTCGTCAAGTGGGTCAAGGTTTCAAGCCCCGCCTGGTCAGGTAACGGATTCTTCTACAGCCGCTATCCAGAGCCGAAGAAGGGTTACGAGCTCTCGACCCGGAACGAGGATCACCAGGTCTGGTACCACCGGGTGGGAACACCGCAGAGTGATGATCAGCAGGTCTATCTCGACGGGGCCAATCCGCAGCGCTTCCATCTCGTCCAGACGACGGAGGATGAGCGCTTCGCGATCCTGACGATCTCCGACCGGGGGAAGGGAAAGAAGGGCAATTCGGTCTTCTACCGTGACCTGGCGAAGGGCGAGAAGGAGTTCCATCCGATCGTTGCGGAGATTGGCGATGATAGCTTCAGCGTCGTCGACAACGTTGGCGAGAAGTTCCTCGTCGAGACCAACCATCGG
>JBEGMZ010000046.1:0-2776 GCA_041182745.1 Acidobacteriota bacterium | reverse complement strand
GGTGGCATTGTCGGGATCATCGGACCCAATGGTGCCGGCAAGACGACCCTCTTCCGACTGATCACCGGGCAGGAGCAGCCCGATGCCGGGACCTTCCGAACCGGCGGCACGGTCAGCCTCGCCTACGTCGACCAGAGCCGTGACGCACTGCGTCCGGAGGCCACGATCTGGGAGGAGATCTCTGACGGGCTCGATACGGTTATGCTCGGAAATCGCCAGGTCAACTCCCGCGCCTACGTTGCCCGCTTCAACTTCTCCGGCTCCGACCAGCAGAAGAAGGTTGGAACGCTCTCGGGCGGTGAGCGAAACCGGGTTCACCTGGCAAAGATGCTTAAGGCCGGGGCCAATGTTATTCTGCTCGATGAGCCGACCAATGATCTTGATGTCAACACCATGCGCGCGCTCGAGGAGGCGCTTGAGAACTTCGCCGGTTGTGCGGTGGTCATCAGCCACGATCGCTGGTTCCTCGATCGTATCGCGACCCATATCCTCGCTTTTGAGGGCGAGAGCCGGGTCGTTTGGTTCGATGGAAACTACTCCGAGTACGAGGCTGACCGTCACGCCCGTCTCGGTGCAGCAGCCGATCAGCCCCATCGCCTCAGGTACCGACAGCTGACACGAGAGTAGTGCTATCCGGAGGGGATACCGGCCGCTTGAAGGAAGGGCGCAATCACCTGACCGCGAATTCCGGGCCTCTCACTCCCGGGTCGATTTGAATGGAGTGCTATTTTACCGGGAGGGCGTGAAAAGATGTCTTGCTTAATGATTGCCAAAGGGCTATGATCGGTTTTACTATCAAGGTGGGCTTGCGCCCACCTTTTTTGTCAGCTTTGTCAGCGCTATCAGATTTGCCAGATTTGCCGGCGACGGATGGTCTGCAGAGCGGGGAAGTGTGAGGGGGGGCGTTGAAGCTCGATTCGAGATTACAGGAGATCGTCGACAGAGTTGTCGTCCGTGAGGGCATCGAGCTGGTTCACGCGGAGTTATCCGGTGGACATCGACCACTTCTGCGGGTGCTGATCGACAAGCCCGGTGGGGTGACGATCGACGATTGCGCCCTGATCAGCGAGAAGCTTGGCCTGACGCTCGATGTCGAGGATCTGATATCTCACCAGTACACGCTCGAAGTCGCCTCGCCCGGACTCGACCGGGGGCTCTATCGCGAGGCCGATTATGAACGTTTCGCGGGCCTCCAGTCGCACGTCAGGACGGTCGAACCGATCGCCGGGCAGAGAAACTTTCACGGAAGGCTGGTCGGACTTGACCGGGTGGGCGAGGTTGCCGCAGTGGTCGAGGAGCCGACCGGATCAAGACACGTCATTCCACTCGCCCTGATAGCCAGGGCCTGGGTGGAGATTGAACCACAACCGGTCCACAATGTGGACCTCGATGAATAATCGATGAATAAATCGTCATGAATGCACTAAGTTCGATCGCTCAAAATATCGAGGTACTGAGCCGGGAGAAGAAGATCGATCCGCAGGTCATCATCAGCGCGATCGAGGACGCCGTGGTGACTGCTTCGAGAAAGCAGTTCAAGTCGGGTGAAGATCTTCACGCCAGGTACAATACCGATTCCGGCTCGATTGAACTCTACGCGGTCAAGACGGTAGCCGAAGTGGTGACCGATCCGACCCGCGAGATGACCGTCGATGAAGCCAATGCCGAGGTTGGCGAGGGGGCCGAGGTTGGCGACATGCTCGAGTTGCCCCGCCCGATGGAAGATCTTGGCCGCATTGCCGCCCAGACCGCAAAGCAGATCATCCTGCAGAAGGTTCGTGAAGCCGAGCGGAACATGATATACGAGGAGTATATCGGTCGGGTCGGTGAGCTGATCAACGGCTTCGTCAAGCGGTTCGAGGGTGGTCGGATGATCGTCGACATCGGCGCCGGGATCGAGGCTTTCATGCCCAAGACCCAGCAGTCGAAGGCGGAGACCTTCACGCAGGGTGAGCGGATTCGCGTCGTCATCTGTGATGTTCATCGGGACATCAAGGGGCCCCAGATCGAAGTCTCGCGCACCAGTCCCGATCTCCTCCGCCGTCTCTTTGAGATGGAGGTTCCCGAGATCTACGATAAGACCGTCGTTATCAAGGCGGCGGTTCGTGAGCCGGGTGAGCGGGCGAAGATTGCTGTCACCTCCAACGAGCGGGATGTCGATCCGGTTGGAGCCTGCGTCGGAATGAAGGGCTCGCGAGTTCAGTCCATCATCCGCGAGCTGCGCGGAGAGAAGATCGATATCATTGAGTGGTCTGAAGACCCGGCGATCTTTGCTGCCCACGCACTGTCTCCGGCCAAGGTGAGCCGGGTGACGGTACTCGATTTTGAGAACCGCAAGCTGCAGGTGATGGTTGAGAGTGAACAGCAGAGCCTCGCGATTGGCAAGCGTGGACAGAATGTCCGCCTTGCGGCGCGACTGGTTGGCTGGGATATCGATATTCGGAGCGAAGAGGATATGAAGCGAGAGATCGCTTCGCAGATGGAGCAGATGATCACGGCAAGCGTCGTCCCGCTCTCATTGATCGAGGGTATCTCACCCAGTGACAATGCCATCCTCGCTGACCACGGCATTGAGACCATCGAGCAGCTGGCCGAGGCTTCGATCGATGACCTCTCTGACTGGCTCGATCTCAGTATCGATGAGGCCCAGGATCTTCTCGAGATGGCGGTCGCTATCACCGAGGCCCGGCGCAAGAGGGCAGGTGAAGAGACCGACCTCGTAGAGACAGACGATCCGACCCCCAATCAGGCTGAAGAAGATCAGGCTGAAGAAGCT
>JBEGMZ010000045.1:0-6542 GCA_041182745.1 Acidobacteriota bacterium | reverse complement strand
CATCCGGAGCGGTCTTCATCGCCGCCGCCGCGATGCTCAATCCGCTGGCGCTGAAGCTCTCACCGTTGGCGCTGGGCTCGGTTCTGCTCTACTCGTACACCAAACGTTTTACCGACTTCTCGCACCTGGTGCTGGGATGGGCGCTGGCGATTGCACCTACGGGAGCCTGGATCGCGGTGCGGGGGGCGATCGATTCACCCGTTCCGGTTCTGCTGAGCCTGGCGGTGATGCTCTGGACGGCCGGGTTTGACATCATCTACGCCTGCCAGGATGCGGAGTTTGATCGGCAGACGGGGCTCCGCTCGCTGCCGGCACGATTTGGGATCGCCCGGGCGCTGGGGGTAGCAAGGGCTCTTCACCTGGTGATGTTCCTGGTCCTGCTCCAGGTCGCCCGTCAGGCAGGGCTTCACTGGATCGGAATGATCGGTCTGGTGATCACAGCCGGACTGCTGATCCGACAACACCGACTGGTCAGTCCGGACGATCTTTCACGGCTTGACGTTGCCTTCTTCACGACCAACGCTTACGTGAGCGTGATCCTCTTTTTAACGATGAGCGCCGACGTCTTCCTGCTCTCCTGAGCGTGGGGGCAAATCGGAGGCGGGGGGTTGAATGAGACAACTGGTCTGGATGCTGACGGTCGCGGGTCTGCTGATGGGTACGGTCCTGGCCCAGGAGAAGGCGCCGGAAGAGCGTGGGACCTCTGCTGTTACCGGCAGCCAGCAGCACGACTACGCTTCACTCCGAAATGTGAGCCTTTCCCTCGACGACTTTGAGGTGCGGGCACGGGACGGACGCCGGATGCGGGTGAGCGAGCTGGTGAAGGAAGGAAAGATCGTCCTTCTCCATTTCTTCGCGACCTTCTGCCACAATAGCAACTACGATGTGGTGACGGTCAACGATCTCTATCGGACCTATCGAGACGCCGGATTTACAGTCGTCGGGATCAGTGAATATTCGACCGACGCCGAGTTGGAGAAGTTTGCTGCCCGCCATCAGCCACTCTATCCGCTGGTGGCGGAGGAGGAGACCGGGCGCAAGAAGACCCGGCATTACCGCTACCGCAGCCGGGTCGGTGATGATCGGAAGTGGGGGACTCCATTCAACGTTGTCATCGATGGGCGGGAGATCGATCCGCAGAGTGGAACGATTGGAAGACAGGTATACGTGGCGACGGGTGAGCTGGTTCGGGCCGAGATCGAGTCCCTGATCCGTCGCCGCCTGAGTGAGGAGAGAGGGAGCAGACCTGATGAGAGATAATCTTTACCTTGTCGATCGGTCACTTGAACCGATCGCGCAGCGAGTGATCGCTGGTGAGCGATTGAGCTTCGCGGACGGGATCACGCTCTTTCGGAGCGATGACCTGCACGGCGTAGGCCGGCTCGCCGACATCATCCGACGTCGCAAGCACGATCGAACAACCTACTTCAATGTCAACCGGCATCTCAATCCGACCAACTTCTGCTATGCCGACTGCAAGTTCTGCGGTTTCTTCGCGAAGCATAACGAGGAGCACGGATACACGCACAGCATCGACGAGTGCCTGAAGATCGCGCGGGAGGCCTGCGAGCAGGGAGCAACGGAGCTGCACATCGTGGGAGGGCTCAACACGCGCCTTCCCTTCTCTTACTATACCGACCTGCTCTCCTCGATCAAGCGGGAGTTTCCGGCGCTGCATCTGAAGGCATTCACGATGGTCGAGATCGACTTCTTCGCGAAATTCTACAAGATGTCGGACGAGGAGACGATCGAGCGGCTGAAGGAGGCGGGGCTCGATTCGTGTCCGGGAGGGGGAGCAGAGGTCTTCGCAGAGGCGACACGGGCGAAGATCTGCACTCATAAGACAGACGGCAATCGCTGGCTGGAGGTGGCGGGAAAGGTTCACGCGGCCGGGTTGAAGACCAACGCGACCATTCTCTATGGTCACGTCGAGACGATCGAGGATCGGGTCGACCACCTCGTTCGGCTGCGTGAGCAGCAGGATCTGTCGCAAGGCTTTCAGTGCTTCATTCCGCTCGCCTTCTATCCGCCGGGAACGCAGCTGGCGCACCTGCCCGGCCCGTCCGGGATCGACAGCCTGAAGATGATCGCCGTCTCGCGGCTGATGCTGGACAACATCGACCACATCAAGGCCTACTGGGTGATGCTCGGCAAGCGGCTGGCCCAGACCGCGCTCCACTTTGGAGCAAACGATTTCGATGGGACGATCACCCAGGGCGGAGAGTTGATGGAGTCATATCTTGTCGAGGGCAAGAGTGACAACGAGGCCTCGCGTGACGAGATCATCCGGCTGATCAGGGAGGCCGGTCTTCTTGCGGTTGAGCGGGACACTCTCTATCACCCGCGGCAGGAGTTTGCCGCTGCCGATTGACAGGGCAGGCCGGATTTCCGGCCGTTCTTCCATCCTATTTCAAAGAGGACTTTTTATTCCGATGACACGAGAGATCAAGGTTGCCCACAGTCCGGATTCGGACGACGCCTTTATGTTCTACGCGCTTGCGACCGACAAGCTCGACACCGGGGAACTGCACTTCACCCACGTCCTGCGCGATATCCAGTCGCTCAACCAGGTGGCGATGACGACGCGCGAGTACGACGTGACCGCGGTCTCATTTCACGCTTACGCCTACATTGCGGAGCACTACATCCTGCTACCGCACGGGGCGAGCATTGGTGACGGGTATGGGCCGATTGTCGTCGCGCGCGACAAATTTCCGGCTGGAGACCTGAAGAAGAAGCGGATCGCGGTGCCGGGGACACTGACCAGCGCCTATCTCGCCCTGCGTCTTCACACGCCGGAGTTCGAGTACGGCGTGGAGCCATTTGACGAGATCATCGGGGCAGTCTTGAGCGGTGAGTATGATGCCGGACTGCTCATTCACGAGGGGCAGCTGACCTACCACGAAGACGGGCTGCGAAAGATCATCGACCTTGGAGAGTGGTGGAAACAGGAGACGGGTCTGCCGCTGCCGATGGGTGGAAACGTGATTCGGCGCGATCTCGGCCCGGCCCTGCAGCGTGAGGTCTCCGGGTGGCTCCGCCAGAGCATTCAGTACTCGATGGATCACCGTGAGGATGCGCTCAGCTACGCGATGCAGTTCGCGCGGGAGATGCCGGTTGAGACGGCCGACAAGTTCGTGGCGATGTGGGTCAACAGCAGCACTCTCAGCTATACCGACCGTGATCGGCAGGCGGTCCAGCTGATGCTCGACGAGGGGTTCCGGAAAGGCATTATCCCGCGGGAAGTGCGGGTCGAGTTTGCCGACTGAATAGCGACCATCAGTAAGAGCGAAGGGCCGGCCGGAGATCACGCAGATACCCGGCCGGCCCTTCGATTTTGTCGTCGCCGTTACAACAACAGTTTCAGCGAGTCGGTACTTTTCCGATACCGCCCCCTGTCTGGAGGCTAACCACCAACCTTTGGCCAGAAACCCTTCGGAAGACGATGAACGATCTCACACGAAGCCCCGAAGCTACGAAAAGATGGGGCCCGGAAGGAATAACATAAACTTCGTGGCTTCGTGCGAGTAATCTGCTGGAAATAAGGATCCATTGTCTATCGGGCATTCATCGCCAGCCCACGGACTGTCTGAGCCAGCAGCATAACATTCAATGGACTTGTCAACCGGTTGTGGGATGACTTCTAGCCCTTCAACGCCCGGTTGACCCGCTCGATACCTTCGTCGATCTCGGCCGGGGACTTGAATCCCATGACGCAGGCATCGACAAAGCCGCAGTTCATGACGTAGCGGGCCGCCTTCTCGCGGTCGTCAGCGCTGATGAAGTCACCATTGCCGACCAGCTTCATGGCAATGACGCCCCTGCCCTTCTGGTGCATCGAGCTGATCTCTTTCATCGCCTCGGGGACCTTGCCGTGTGGCTCGTGGGGGTTGGTCGGATGGTCTCCATCGACGTGATGTCCCTGCGGGTTGATGCGGGCAAGTTGAACCTCGAGCCAGTCGGACTTCGCGGCGACGCGGAGGGCGGCGAGCCCGTGACAGGACATCCCCTTGGCGCGGATCCAGCCGCGGGCCTGGGCCTCGTCAAAGGCCTCCATCACGCGCTTCATCCGCTCGGGCCAGTCGGCGGTCACGGTGCAGTGGATGAGCAGCGCGTCGATATAGTCGACTCCAAGGTCACGACGGTACTGATCGATCGTCCGGAGTGGATCCTCCGGACCAGTTCCTCCGGAGGGCATCTTGGAGAGCAGGAAGAACTTGTCCCGTGGCAACGGCTTGAGTGCCTCCTTCATCATGCCGTAGGTGAGGTAGTTCTTCGCGGTATCGATATAACGGATGCCGCGATCGAAGGCGTACTGGACAAGCTTGTTGAAGGCGGGCTGGCCCAGCTCCATCTGGACGCGGCCATTGAGCGAGCCGGTACCCATTCCGAGCCGGGTGATCATGAGCTTGCCCTTGTTAAGACGTCCGAGCCGCACCCAGTCGGTCGCGGTGCGGGCCGCTGGAGCGGCGGCGTCGGCGATCTCTCCGTTCAGACTGGTGAGACCGATGGCTCCGGCAGCGGTAGCAGAGTGGCGAATGAAATCGCGTCGGGTCAGAGTCTGATTCTGCGCTTCATCGTTTTTCAAACAGACCTCCTCCGGCCAGATTCAGGCCGATTGATCGGTGGGTAAGGGTTCAACGTGAATCGTCGCCGTTACGCCTCCGAGCGCCTCGCGGAGGCGCTCTTCGACCGCTTCGGTCACGGCGTGAGTGGCGTGATGATCAAGCTCGATTCGCGGTTCGACGTGCATGTGCATCTCGATGTAGATCTCGCCCCCGTGAGAGCGGGAGCGAATATCGTGAACTGAATGAACTCCCGGCACCGCGACCGAAATCTCGGCGATCCGGGAGGGTGGAACGGGAGCCTCATCAACGAGGACCGGAACCGTACTTTTGAAGATCTGATATCCGCTCCAGGCGATGAAGACCGCGACGCCAAGTGAGAGGACCGGGTCCAGCCAGTAGTAGCCCTGTCGAATCAGCAGCAGACCGACCAGAATCGCCCCGCTGACGGCAACATCACTGCGGGTGTGGATGGCGTCAGCGATCAGAAAATCGCTCCGCAGCCGCTTTCCCTCGCGATGCTCATAGATGGTGACAATGACATTGGTCACGATCGTGACGATCATCACCCCGATGGTGAGCCACGAGATCTCGGGATGCTTCGCCGGTGGATCGAAGATGCGGCTAATAGCGCTCAGACCGATCTGATAGCAGGTGACAAAGAGAAAACCGGCGATGACGAAAGCGGCCAGCGTCTCGAACTTCGCGTGGCCATACGGATGGTTCTCATCCGGCTCAGCCGAGGCGTACCTTGTCACCACCAGCCCGACAATGTTGTTGAGCGAATCGACCGATGAGTGGATCGCATCGCTGATGACGCTGAGACTGCCGGCGATGATGCCCGCGACGAGCTTGCCGCCGACGACCGCAAGGTTGAGCCCGAGAGTCAGAAGCAGCACCCGCTGGACTCCGCGCTGATAGGAGTTGTCGGCGGAGCCGCCTCTTTCAACAGTCATCTTTGCCGTCCGTTCTTCACCCGACTTCGGGTTGCTGCTGGGTCACGCAATGGATCGCACCCAGCCCCCAGATGAGGGAGGTGCAGTCGATCGGCACAACTTTACGCCCGGGAAAGAGCGACTGCAAGACCGCGCAGGCTTTCTGGTCATTCTCATGGCGGTAGGTGGGAACAAGGACGGTGCGATTTGTAATGTAGAAGTTGGCGTAGCTGGCCGGCAGACGGTGGCCATTATGGACGACTGGACCGGGCATCGGGAGCTCGACAACACGCAGCGGTCTCCGATCCTGATCGACCATGGTGCGCAGCCGGGAGAGGTTCTCGCGAAGCGGCTGGTAGTTGACGTCGGCGGGATCCTCCTCGACGGCGGTGACGACAGTATCGGGCGCGACAAACCTGGTCAGGTCGTCGATATGGCCGTCGGTGTCATCGCCAATGATGCCATCACCCAGCCAGAGAATGTGGTGAACACCGAGATACTGCCGCAGGAAGGACTCGATCGCGGTCCGGTCAAGATGGGGATTTCGGTTCGGATTGAGCAGGCAGGACTCGGTGGTGATGAGTGTCCCACGGCCGTTGACCTCAATCGAGCCGCCCTCAAGAACGATGCCTGGCGTGAAGAGCGGCTCACCTGACTCGATTGCAATTCGCGTCGGAACGATGTCGTCAAGATCGAACGGGGGATACTTGCCGCCCCAGGCGTTGTAGTCCCAGTCGTTGATCGCCCGCTGCCGCCGTCCATCTCGCTCGCGGACGATATAGTTCGGGCCGTGGTCGCGACACCAGGCGTCGTTGGTCGGATTGAAGTGAAAGCGGACGGCGGAGAGGTCGACCCCGGACTGGCGCAGAAGCAGGCGAACCCCCTCCGCGAACTCTTCATCCGCGACGTTGATCCGTACCAGCTCCGCTGCCGCCAGATGGCGGACGAGCGTGGCAAAGACCGCTGGAACCGGCTCAAACGCCCCTGGCCAGCTCTCCTTCTTGTGGGGCCACGAGAGCCAGGTCGCTTCGTGCGGCTCCCA
>JBEGMZ010000044.1:0-2885 GCA_041182745.1 Acidobacteriota bacterium | reverse complement strand
GCGAGTCTACACGGTAGCGAGCGAGTCAAAGACGGCGCTGCTGCTCCACCTGCTGGAAGAGCAGGATCCATCGCGGGTTTTGGTCTTCACGCGCACCCGTCGGAGTGCTGAGCGCCTGTCGCACATTCTTGCTGCGCGGGGCCACAAGGTCAACCGTCTGCATGCTGACCGTACACAGGCCCAGCGTCAGGGGGCTCTGCACGGCTTTCGCGAGGGACTGCACCGGATTCTGGTCGCGACTGACATCGCCTCACGCGGGATCGATGTCGATTCGGTTTCGCACGTCATCAACTATGATGTGCCTGAAGCGCCGGAAGACTACGTCCACCGCATTGGTCGTACGGGTCGGGCCGGCAAGTCCGGACAGGCGATCACCCTCGTCTCACCGGTTGATGAGCTCTCGATGGTGGCGATTGAACGACTGATCGGTCGGTCGATCGAGCGGGTTGTTCTGCCCGATTTTGGTGGGCTGGCATTTGCCGGGGCTGGTGCTGGCAGGCAGGTTGGTGCCAATGGGGCTCTGGGTGGAGTCACTCCGACGCGGGCATTCAGGTCGCCGCGACCGACTCGCCGGGCCCGTCGTTGACGACTTAAACAGGCGTCACGGCCGGTAGTGGTGTTGAAGAAAAGCGGATCCGGCTCAAGCCATGAGCCGGTTGCCGCACCGATCTTCCAGTGTATCTCTTCGCGGATAGCCCGCCACGCATCGTCACTAAGCCCTCCAAGCTGGGAGGTGGCGTCAACCCGACCGGGTTTGGTGTACCGCCTCCGGCAACCGCAAACTTCACTCATCCTCTTCTCGCTAACTCTTTCCAAATTTCGTCTCGCATCGAGAGCAAAGCCTCCCGGACTCTTTCCAAACTACGTCAGGTCAGAACGCAGGTGTGTTAATATGGCCGCGGTCTGACGGAGCCCTCTGTCAGCCTGATCAGAAGAGAGAGGAGACAGCTTATGAGCAGAGCCTTCCGGGACGGATTGCTGGCGGATCTGGATCTGGCACGGCGGCTCGAGTGGGCGGAGGCGTGCAGTAATATTGAGTTTGTCGAGGCGCGAGCGCGGATCTCTCCTGCGACCGGGGCTGAATGGATTGAGGTAGCCGGAGCCGCGGCGATGTATGATGGGGCCGATTCCCCGTGTACCCAGACTTTTGGCCTCGGGATGCGGGCAGCATTGGCGGAGGCGGATCTGGAGCTGATTGAGGAGTTCTATCGGCAGCGCGGGGCGCCGGTCTTTCACGAGGTGAGTCCGCTGGCGGAGATCAGAGTTCACCAGATGCTCTGTCGGCGGGGGTACCAGCCGGTTGAGCTATCGAGCGTTATGTTCCGTTCACCAGATACTGGATCGGACGACGATTGCGGCGGTTTAGCGGGGAGTGAGGGCAGGGATCACGGTAGCATCGCCGTGCGCATTGCCGGGGCGGCTGAGCTTTCGGACTGGGCGCGACTATCAGCGGCGGGGTGGAGTGAGTTTCCGGAGTATGCGGGGGTGATGTACGATCTGGCGCTGGTGGCGGCAAGTCGAAATCAGGCGTTATCGTTTATTGCAGAGATTGACGGCCGGGCGGTCGGAACAGCCGGGTTGAGTATTGTTGACGATGTGGCGTTGCTGACCGGAGCGAGTACGCTGCCGGAATTCCGCTGCCGCGGCGTGCAGCGGGTGCTCCTGGGGCGGCGGCTGGCGGTAGCGAAAGAGCAGGGATGCCGGCTGGCGATGATGTGCGCATTGCCTGGCAGTGCCTCGCAGCGCAATGCCGAGCGGTCCGGATTCCGGATCGCCTATACCCGCACCAAGTGGGGACGGAGATTGGATCGGGAGCGAAGCGAGGCAGGATGAGGCTTTTTTTTGTTCGACACGGGCAGACGCGGGAGAATGTTTCGAATATCATCCAGGGGCACCAGGCCGGGACACTGACCGATCTTGGTCACGCCCAGGCGCGTCGGGTTGGGAGACGGCTGGCGGAGGTCGAGTTTGACGCGATCTATGCGAGCGACCTTGGCCGGGTCGTCGAGACGGCCCGCTATGTCGAGGCGTGGCAGCGTGTGCCGGTCGGATATGACCGACGCCTGCGGGAGCGAGGGGCTGGAGTCTATGAGGGACAGCCGCGACAGGTTCTCTGGGACGCCGAGGCTTCGAGTGGTCTGTCGCAGGTCGAGTTTCGGCCAGAGGGAGGCGAGAGCTTTCTCGATCTGCAGACACGGATCGAGTCCTTTGTCGAGTCGAGCCTGCAGCGCCATCGCGGTCAGACGGTGCTGGTCTTGTCGCACGGAGGATGGAATCGTCAGTTGGTCGGCTGGGCCCTTGGCCTGCCGATCATTGAATCGCTCGATTTGAAACAGGTCAATACCTGCGTCAATCTCGTCGAGGTTGAGTCGAGCGGCCACTTCACCCTCCATCTCGCCAATTGTGTCAGTCATCTCGAGCCGGATCTCACTCCGGAGTTCGATTGAAGCGATCACCGGGATCAAAAAGACTAAAAAAACTAAAAAGCAACCATAAAGAACAAAAGGATAGGAGAAACCCGCATGAAATTCCGACTAAAAACGGAGCTGATCGTGGTTGTACTGGTGCTGTTGATTGGAATTTTGTCATCGCGCCCGGATTGGCGTGGGCAGGCGGCCCAGGCCGGAGGGGTGGCGAAGGTGGAGAGCCGCGAATGGCGTCAGCTCTTCAATGGAAAGAATCTTGAAGGGTGGGATCTGAAGATTCGGGGTTATGGGTTGAATGAGAACTTTGGCCACACCTTCCGGGTCGAGGATGGGATGCTGACGGTCGGATATGAAAAGTACGACCAGTTCAACGAACGGTTCGGTCACATCTTCTACCGGGAGAAGTTCTCGCACTACATTATTGCGGTCGAGTATCGGTTCATCGGTGAGCAGGCAAAG
>JBEGMZ010000043.1:0-4748 GCA_041182745.1 Acidobacteriota bacterium | reverse complement strand
GAAGAAGATCGATATGGTCTATCTGCTCGCGTGATTATTCCCCTCTTCGTGAACTGCGAACGCGACTTTGGACAATTTGCCATGCCGGAAAGAATCTTGTTCCTACAGGCCCTTCAGGTTGAGCACATCGACTATGCCGGATGGCCCGGCGCGATCGGTCCGCTCCTTGATCGGATAGCGCGACGCCTTGCTCTGAAGAAGCGACCAGACGCAGATGAGTACCCGAAACCGGACCTCGCTAAAGCCAGGACCCAGCCCTTGCCAGATACCGAGTTGGCTCAGATCTTGAGATATGACGATTACGAGGGCTGGTACGTGGACAATGTCGGAAATGCAGACGTCCGCTACTTGGTCAAAACCTTCAAGTTTCAGCACTTCGATCAAGCTGCCGCCTTTATGAAGCTCGTTTCAGAACACTGCCGAGTGATTGACCATCATCCAGAGTGGCGAAACGTGTTCAATTACGTGACCGTGTCTCTTACCACTTGGGACGCGTACCGAAAAGTTACGATCTACGACTTAAACTTAGCCTTGTACATGAACATGGCTGCCAAGACGGTCGCCAAAAAAAGCTGACTCATATGGGTACGTCGTAAGCTTTCGGTGAGTCGGCGTGGCATCAACAAAAATCTGGTATGTGGCAGGCAATGCACTATTAATTTTTTAGTCGACTGTGCCATTGATGAGTTCGGTTTAAAATCCCTTTTTGAATTGTGAGACCGATCAGTTCCTCTGGTGTGAGGAGTTCGTTTACCGGACTTCCCACATAGGGCGGCGTGAATTCTCAACGGGTAGGCGTTTTACGCAGAATCATTTTGACATCGTGGAGATCTGAATGTACGAACACCGCAGCCAGCCGCTGCTCCCAAGGCATCGGTTTATCTGGCGTCTCGTGTCAAGTGCCGGAGCCGCACTTCTGCTCGTCGGTGTCTCCCTCGTGGTCGGCCTGATCGGGTATCACGACCTTGAGGGCCTGGGATGGACAGATGCATTTCTCAACGCGGCCATGCTCCTCGGGGGAATGGGGCCTGTAAACAGCCCCGCAACTCAGGCCGGCAAGCTCTTTGCCGGCTGCTATGCTCTTTATTGTGGACTGCTGGTGATCTTTATCGCCGGCCTTCTTCTTGCCCCGGTGCTGCATCGAGTACTTCATCGATTTCACGTCGAGCAGGGCCGCTCGTGATGAGTTTGATGTGACATCGCATAGGTCATCCCGAGCATTTACAAGGTTGTCGGGCGCGGATAGCCAGCCAGAATTCGCGTAACCACCGCCCATCGGGCCGGATGTTTCTTAACGATCCGTCGACTCGCCCGGATGCACTACCCTTTATCCAGACGGAGATGCGGAGGATTGGCGCTCGTTAGCCTGGGTTGTTCGACGACAATAGAGTCCGGGGGGCTGTTCCGGCAACTTGTGATCATTCACCCTCGCTCACCCTGGCTTACCTTGGCTGGGGCAATCATTTTTGAACATCGACTATCCGCGCCATTCGTACCAACCGTCGGCGATTTACCAGTTCAATCGGACGGGTTCAATTTCCGTGGGTAGATAGTTCCACTGACGTCTGGGCTTGAAACGAAAAAGTTTCGACTATTTTCCACAAATCAGGCGGCGAATGCCTTCTTTGGCCATCCGAATCAACTTAAGCCTAGTGTTAACTATTGATTAATTCCATGTTAAGTGCCATCCTGACTCGCAATTGTAACCAGAGCCATCATCAGTAATGGTTTCACGTCTGACATCGAAGCGCGCTTGTTCATTATTGGAGTGAGTTTATGAAAAATATTTTGAAGGGTAGCATTCTGCTGCTCATAATGTTGTTTACCCTAACCCCCTTCATACCTGCACAGTCCTTCACTGGAGGCATCACCGGCACAGTCAGGAATGCCAATGGCGAGGTGGTTCCAAATGCGGAGATCACGATCACCCAGACGCAGACGGGCAAAGTGGTGACGGTGGTGGCGAATGGTGAGGGGTACTATGTTTCACCACCGCTCGTCGTTGGAGATTACCGGGTCGAAGCGCGGGTGGATGGGTTCCGCCGGGCAGTGCGAGCCGGGATCAAACTGCAGATTCAGCAGGTTCTGATGGTCGATTTTGCGCTGGAAGTTGGCGCGGTGACGGAGACGATCGAGGTGACGACGCAGGCACCGGTTCTCGAGACGACCAGTTCAGTGCTCGGGAAGGTGGTCGACAACCGGCGGATTCTCGATCTGCCGCTCAACACGCGCAATGTCTATTCGCTGATCTATCTGACGCCGGGAGTCGCGGGTGGAATCGGTAACAACTACAATTCACTCAGCTATTCGGTCAACGGCGCCCGTCCGACGATGATGGATACGGTGATCGACGGTGTAACGGCCTCATTTCCGACGGTCAATGGCTTCACCGGCATCTCGGTCTTCCCCTCGGTCGACGCGATCCAGGAGTTCAAGGTGATGGGTGCGACCTATCCGGCCGAGTTTGGGCGGAGTCTGGGAAGTGTGCTCAACGTGGTCTTCAAGTCGGGCACCAACCAGTTTCACGGCAGCGCCTATGAGTTTCTGAGAAATTCGGTCTTCGATTCCAACAACTTCTTCGACAACCGACGCGGGGCCAAGCTGGGCAGTTTCAAGCGGAGCCAGTTTGGAGGCCATGCGACGGGGCCGATCATCAAGGACAAGACCTTCTTCATGGGGTCCTACGAGGGGCTGCGGGCGCGCAGTTTTGCGACCAGCCTGACGACCGTTCCGACCCTTCTGCAGCGGCAGGGCGATTTTTCGCAGACGCTCAACCAGGCCGGGGCACAGATCAAGATCTTCAATCCCTTCACGACCCGCGCCAATCCGAGTGGTGCTGGTTTCATTCGTGATCAGTTTGCCGATAACAAGATTCCGACCAATCTGATGGATCCGGTGGCGCTCAACGTCATGAAGTATTTCCCACTTCCGAATCTCGCGGGAGATCCGAACACGCGGGCCAACAACTACGCCGCAAGCGGCTCGACCCAGCTCAATCTGGACAACTATGACTTCCGGGTCGACCACCGCTTCTCTGACAAGCAGACCTTCTTTGCGCGCTACTCACATCGCTATACCCAGGATGTTCCGTTGCAGTCATTCCCGGATGAGCTGACGATCGCCGAGGGGCGGATCATTCAGGAGAACCGGGTAAGGAACTTTGTTGCCGAGTATACCAACACGCTCAACGCCTCGACGGTCCTCACGGCGCGGCTTGGGTTCTCGCGGACGCTCTATATTTTTTCGAACCAGGGGCTCGGCTTCAAGCCCTCGAGTCTCGGTCTGCCGGCATCGATCGACAGTGTGGTTGATCGGCAGATGTTCCCGGCTTTCGGTGTGTCGGGGATGACCAGTCTGGGTGGTAATGACCATCGGTACAATGCATTTATGAGCTATCCCTTTGTCGCGACGATCACGAAGACGAAGGGGAACCACAATCTCAAGTTTGGCGGTGAGATCCGCATGATTCGCGTCAACGTCTGGGAGGCGCGTAATGCCGGAACGTTCAACTTTGGTGCCGGCTTCACGCAGGGGCCCAATCCGAATGCGGCGAGCAGTGCAGCGGGGCTCGGCTTTGCCTCTTTCCTGCTGGGAACGGGGACGAGTGGCAATACGCTGATCCAGGGCTGGAAGAACGTTGCGTCACAGAGCTTCTACAATGCGGCCTACTTCCAGGATGACTGGCGGGTGACCAACAAGCTGACCCTCAACCTTGGTGTCCGTTATGACTATGACACGCCGCGTACCGAGCGGTACAACCGGATGAACTATTTCGATCCGAATGCTGTTTCGCCGCTGACGGGCAAGGTGCCGGGTATTCCGACACTGAAGGGTGGAGTGGTCTTTGTCGGGGTCAACGGGACACCGCGCCATCAGTACATCAAGGATCTGAATAACCTTGCGCCGCGGCTTGGACTGGCCTACCAGGTGAATGACAAGACGGTAGTTCGCGCTGGTTATTCGCACATCTTTGGACCGTCGAATCAGGCGGCGCAGGGAACGGTCGGGCCGTTCGGTTTCCGGACCGAGTATCCGTGGATCACGACGACCGATGGGATCACTCCGGCCAACCTGTTGCGGAACCCATATCCGCTTGGTTTCCGTGGGCTGCCGGGGGCGGCCGATGGGTTGCTGACCCAGGTTGGGGCCAATCTTCAGTCGGTGTTGCAGGATACGGTCTCACCGTGGAGTCAGCAGTGGAACCTCAATATCCAGCGCCAACTGCCCTGGCAGATGTCGTTCGAGATCGCCTATGTCGGGACGCGGGGACGTCAGCTCTCGCGCAATGGTGAGGGCGGACTCGACCTCAACCAGCTCGATCCGAAGTATCTCTCACTTGGTTCGCAGCTCAACCAGCAGGTTGACAACCCATTCTTCGGCCTGGCGACGAGTGGGTTCTTCGCCTTTCCGAAGATTGCCCGGGGGCAGTTGCTGCGCCCGTATCCCCAGTTCACGAGCATCATTCCGCTCTACTCGAGTGGTAACTCGTCGAACTATCACGCGCTGCAGCTCACCTTTGGCAAGCGGCTCGCGAAGGGAGTGCAGATCGATGGAAACTATACCTGGGGCAAGAATATCGAGGAGGGGCTGAACCACCAGGACAGCTACTTTATTCGCCAGAGCCGATCGCTGGCCGACATCGATATCGCCCACCGCTTTGTCGTCAGCTACCTGATCGAGTTACCGTTTGGCAAGGGGCGCCGTTTTGGCGCAACCGCGCCACGGGTTGTCGACGCTATTCTCGGTGG
>JBEGMZ010000042.1:0-16180 GCA_041182745.1 Acidobacteriota bacterium | reverse complement strand
TTCCGAGCGCATCCCACAACACCCGCTTCTGCAGACCAGCCATTCCGGGCCGACCGAGCGAGTTGCCAATCCGGAATCCTTTCGGACTCATCGCCCTTGGCGGACGCATCTGTGCTGAGACCTCCGGGCTGACGGTGATCAATACTGTGGGAATCCCACGCATCTCTATCTCTCGCTGTACCGCGACGACCGTGCGGTGGCATACGTTCGGTCAGCCACCCGTAAGCACAACCACGTCAGCCTTAGCTTTCTTGTCGATATACTCTGCAATCGCCGGCGCCGTCTGCTCGTACATCAGCCGGAGCTGCATCGTGTAACCCATGTAACCGACATGCTCTCGGGCAACCTGCCCGATCACGCCCTCCTGCGCCAATTCACGCAGCGGATCGATCGGAAAGACCACGTTAATGTCCTGATCGGCGTCCGAATGGTCATAGTGGTGATGCGTCACCTTCAGGTCCGTGACCGCGGCCTCGCCGCCTATCCCCCGGAATGTCAGATCGCCAAGCTCGTCGGCGATATTGAATGGCTCCTGGTCGATCCGGTGAACCCCAGCCGCCGTCACCAGGGCAACCGAGCACTTTGCCAGCTCCCGGTCGAGCGGGGTGAATGGTACGCACTTCCTTGATAAAAGCGTCATCTCTGTCTTACCTCTCCTATCACTCCCTCTCTCCTCGTTGTTCCGCCACCCTTCCGTAACCGGCCGGATCGGCCACGTCTCCGGGAGGCTAAAAGTGACGAAGGCGAAGGATTGCGTCCGGCACCATCTCCGTGTCCGCCGTCTCTCCTCCGCCTCCGGTCTCTTTGGCTAGAGCTTCCGCAGAACGTCGTGGATAACTTCGTTGTCCGGCTGCTTGCTGATTTCGTGAATGTCCTTGAAGGCAACCTTGCCCTGCTTGTCGATGACAAACAGCGCACGCTCGGTGATTCCATCAGCAGTGCGAAAAGCTCCAAAGGATTTGGCAACCGCCCCCTTTGGCTCGAAATCGGCCAGCAATGGATAGGTAATACCACCAAGACTCTTTGCCCAGGCGACGTGGCTCGGAATTGAATCGACTGAAATACCCAGAACCTGGGTATCTGCGTCCGCGAAACGGCTCAGATCCGCTTCATAGGACGGCATCTGGACCGTTCAGACGGGGGTCCAGTCGAGTGGGTAGAACGCGATAAACACGTTCTTGCTTCCCCTGAAATCGGATAGCTTGACAGTGCCACCAAGGTGACTCTTCAACTCGAAATCAGGAGCCATCTGACCTACTTCAACGCTCATAAGTTCTCCTGTTAATAGTTTCGAAGCGGCAGGATCCGATCCTCAAAGATCCATCCCTAAAGATCCATCCCGCCCTCTCCATTCAAACAGTTCTTCGCAAACAGTTTTTCTCAAACAGTTCTTCAACCATTCGTCAGGATTATAGTTACCGCTCCGGTTGAAAACAAATCAATCCTCACCCCGCAGCCGGGTCAACCCGAGCTTTTGCTCCCCCCAACCCTGATTCTGGTAAGCCTCGCCTCGCGCCACCCAATCTTCTCTTCAGACCATCGTGTCTTCAGTCCGTCGTGGGGAGGGAGATCGCTGAGATAGACAAGATCTCGTGTCGGAGTACCACCCCTGTTCGAGCACTCGGTCCTGGTCACAAGATTTAATCAAAAGATTAATTTGTAGAACAATGTGGAACAAATCCGGGCGAGGGGCGTTTTGTCTGGTGGGATTGGCTGGTGTAGACCGGCTCGAGGGGTCACCACTTGAGATCTGAACTGCACTATCTGAACTGCACTAATTGAACTCTGTTAATTAAATTGCAAGTCAGTTTAGCCGTTGTCACTCTGAGTGGTTCTTGGGCGCATCGAGCGTCTCCGTGACAATGTCAGTTCTCCACTGGTCAATAAGACCAGATTGTCGGTTTTACTCTCCCTCTTCGTGCGCATTACAGGTCATTGAAAGTTTTGGGCTAATTGAATCCTGGTCGATTCCGTTCTATCCTGTGCGAGCGCTTGTGTGGCCCGAATTCTCGGCTCATACTACCATTTGCCTGCCAGTGGTTGGCCACTTGGCTCCGTGAGAATGGGACAGGGCGGCGGATGGGACCCCGCTTCCGGCCTGATCTTCGGTTCTTGTGCTTTTTGTGATTCTTTTAGACTGATCAAATTAGACTGATCGAACCAGTGTCGGCTGATGGCAGACTCTACACTCAGTTCCGCGCTTGACCGATGGGACAGACAAGATCTGGCTGCGGGTTCGACCATTGAAATTTTGAACAGATCAGACATATCTGAGCGTTCCATTGGGGTGACATCCGGAGTGGCAAAAGAGGAGGCAGATCCGGTGACTCTACCCGGTACAATGCCGGAGATGGCGGAAATGCCGGGAATGCCAGGAATGACGGGGATGGCGGGAATGCCGGAGATGGACGATCACTCGTTGCTGGCAGCGACGAGAAGCGGTGATGAGGTTGCGTTCCAGGAGATTGTCCGGAGATACCGCAATCCGATTACCAACTACGTCTACCGGATGATTGACGACTATGATCGGGCGGTCGATATCGCCCAAGAGACCTTTGTCAGGGTCTATATGAATGTTGACCGGTACCAGGCCACGTTCAGTTTTTCGACATATATCTATCGCATCGCCCACAATCTCGCGATCACCGAATTGAGGCAGCGAAAGAGGCGCCGGTTGATCCCGCTGCCGACGTTCTTTTCAGACAAGGAGAGCGAGGAGGTTGAAGTCGACCTCCCGGATGAAGCAAATTTTCCTGCCGATGAGGCGCTGATCGCCGATGAGAGGCGACGGGCGGTCACGACTGCGATCGCCAGTCTTCCGGAGAAGTATCGGGCCCCCCTTGTACTCTGCGATCTCGAGGAGAAGACCTACGAGGAGATCTCAGCAGTGCTGGACCTCCCGACCGGTACGGTCAAATCCCGGATCAACCGGGCGCGGAACCTGCTGCGGGAGAAGCTTCGCGAGCTGCTGTAGAGGGCTTTACGTTTTTAAGACCTGTTGTTTATCGCCCAACCAGCAAGTCAGTAAGTTAAAGTTAGCAAGTCAGCAAGTTAGTAAGTCAGCAAGTCAGCAAGTTAGTAAGTCAGTAAGTCAGTGGTCTAAAGTCAGTAATCTATTGGAGAACTCAGTTCAATGAATTGTCAGCAAACCAGAGAAGCCATCGATTCCGGAGCCAACCGGGCCATTCTGGCCGCGCATCTTGATGGGTGTGCCGGATGTGAGTCCCATCTTCGCGAGTTCAACTCACTGCTCGCGCTTCTTAGGCAGCAGCCACGGGTCGAAGCACCGTCTGACTTTGAATTCCGCGTACGGGCCGGCATCGCACGGGCCAAGGCGGAAGAGAGTGCCCCTGCTGGCTTCTCGCTCGGGCTGCGCCGACTTGGAGACAGGATCTTCTCCGGCTCACTCTCCTGGGTTCAGGCGACCGCCGCCACGGCAGCGCTTGCCGCAGCGGTCACGTTCACCGCTACCTACTTCGGACAGGCCGATCACGCTACCTCTCCGGTGGGCTCAACCGACCGTCTCGCGGCGGCACAGCCGAGCAATGGCATTGCCTCCGGAGATGTTCTCACGGCAAGTCCGGCTGGATCAGTGGTGGCGTCGCTCGATTCGACTCCCTCCGCCGTGGTTCCTACCGAAGTAGCGTCGCGTTCCGACCGTGGAACGGAGGCTGCACGCACGCTCGCCGTCGTGACGGCTGAGACGACCGATGCCGATTCGGCAACCTCTGCTGTCAGCAGCTCGATGAAGGTTTTTAATGCTGAGCAGGGACAGATGATCTCCGCCTCCTCGCAGATGACTCTGATTGGGGCTGAAGTTTCTTCACCGATGAACGGTCAGACGTCGCGTGGTGTCGGTTATGTCCCATCGATCTAGCCGATAAACACGCCAACTGATGCCACGTTTATCGATCGCGTAACTGCGAATATTCCGGAATGTGAACCGGTTCAAGGCTGCAGAGAGGTGAATACCGCTCTGCAGCCAAACCTTTTGTATACAGTGTCAATACACCGGATGTACCGACAAAACCGATCGTGGGCGATATCTCTTCCGGCAGCGCGGATAATCGTCCTGTCATTAACCATTTTGTCCCTGTCCGGCGCTGCAATAAATGGACAGCAGGGTCACGAAGAGAAGGCACGAGAGGGATCGACCCGAAGGCAGCAGCCTGGGGCCGGCGTGAAGACGGTGCCGCAGTTGAAGCCATTGCCAATGTTGCGGCAGGCTGAGCCAAAAGGCTGGGTCTGGGTGGCCCAGACAGTCGACATCTCGCGCCAGCTCGGCAACGAACAGAGTGTCATGACGCTGGACGGCGAGCCACTGCCATCCATGCTGCGTCGACGGGTGACGCTCGGGATCGTGATCGACAATGAAGGGCACGTCGTAACAAGGCTGATCGATGTCTCGCCGCAAAACCCACCGAAATCGGTGAGCGTCAGGTCGATCGACACCGGATCGGTCAAGGCCACATTTGTCGGCATGGATCTGGTGAGTGGGCTTTGTGTGCTGAAGGCGGAGAGCACCGGGCTGGTACCAGCGAGCTTCTACTCTCCGGCCGTCATGCCGGCGAGAATGGACATTCGGTTGTACGGATTCAGCCCCGGGCAACAGATGACCGGAAACGCCTCGACGATCTACACCAATCCGCGACGGAACCTTTACCAGGGCCAGATCACGAAAGCGTATGGTGACTTCCGGTATCAGGCCGGGAGTCCGATCTATCACTTGACCTCGCCGCCTCTGACGGCGACCCAGGATGGGAGCCTGATCCTTGGCAGAAGTAACCAGCTCTTCGGGCTGGTGATCTATGAGAGTAACGGCTCAGGCACGCACATTGTCTATCCAATATCGCGTATTCAATCTCTGGCCCGTTCGATCATCAGTTCCCGGCAGAGCCTGCGTTATGCGTGGTTTGGCGCGACTGGCGCGGATGTCAAGCTTGCTCCGTCCACACCGATCTTCCGTGGTTCGACCGAGAGCCTCGGTGTAAGGATTGTGGCTGTTGCTCCAGATAGCCCAGCTGACCTTGCGGGCCTGAAGCCAAAAGATATCCTCCAGAGCGTCAATGATCGCCGTATCACCAGCTATGCCCAGCTGGCGACAATAATCAGGCAGCTGGCACCAGACAGCGAGATCACTTTCAGAGTGAGGCGTGGAGCCGAGACCAAATTAATGCGTGCCCGACTGGTGCCGGCACCGGCGATAGAACCGGAGCAGCAGCTGTTGATATTTGCCCGTCGTCTTGAAGAGATGGAGAGAGACTTTGGTCAGATGATGGCACAGGATAAGGGACGCGAGGCCCTTGCCGTCAGGATTGAAAAGATGCGGAACTTCGTAAGCGCGATTACCGCACCGGCACCGCCTGAAATCAGGCTGCGGGTCTTCTATGGCCTCGAGACCTTGCCACTGACAAGCCAGCTGATGAACTTTTTCGCAGTCAATCAGGGATTGTTGGTCACAACCGTCTCCGATCAGGCAAAGGGCGAGCAGCGACTGCGTGCCGGGGACATCATAATCCGGGCTGGCGCCAGAGAAGTGACCGACATCAACTCTCTGCTCGAAGCAATCGAGAAGTCGAAAGGACAGAGTATCAGCCTGACTATCGTTCGTAACCGGGAAGAACAGCGGATAACAGTTCCGGTACCGTAATCATCCAGCCTCAGGATCGCTCAAATGGACCGAATAGCGGAGTGGTTTCAGGGCTTGGTCCTTGGTTCGTTCGATTCGCCCTCTTCCCCCGCCTGCCCCCACAGTTGCAAAGAGTACCGCCGTCGCGCTCAGGACACGGAGACCGAGTCGGCCGTTCAATCTCTTTGACTATCACCCGTGAACTGCTATCCTTGACCCTTAACTATCCTAGTACAGAGTCGATGGAGCAGCGGGCGGGAGATGTCAGCAAAAATAACCATAATCGTCTACATTTTGGTCTCTCTTGAGATCGGACTGCTTCTGTTGATCCTCCCCTGGTACTCGCAATTCTGGGAGGAGAACTTCTTCTTATACCTCATGACGGAGAAGTTGAATGCCGGCTGGCTTCCTTCGCTGATTACAAGTGGCTGGGTTCGGGGGGTCGTGACTGGCCTCGGAATCATCAATGTTGGGATCGCGGTTCGGGAGATCGCCAATTTCCGCCGGGCAGTAGCCGAACTGAATGAGCGGATTGCAGAGCGGAACCCAAGCCTCACCAATGAGCAAATCCGGAATGTCGCAGAAGATCCATCCTCAACGGGGCCCACTTCTCTACCTGATCACCAATCGACAGAATTTCCAGTACAACCAAAGCCCTGACGGTGGGTTAATGGCAGGTCGTGGTGCCGATCCGGCCATCGAGGGGCAGCTCCGGGCAATCGAGTATGCGGCAGAGGCTGGGTGTCACCTGGTGCAGATTAGGGAGAAAGACCTTCGAGCTGGGGAGCTGGCTAAATTCACACGGCGGGCAATCAGCGTTGCGCGTCCGAAGGGAACGCTGGTGCTGGTAAACGACCGGGTGGATGTGGCGCTGGTCTGCGGAGCGGACGGTGTTCACCTGCGAACCAGTTCTTTGCCGGTGGCGGAGGTTCGTCGGGCGGCGAAGCGGCTTGGCCGGAATAACTTTCTGATCGGAGTCTCAACCCATTCGGTCGGTGAGGCGGTGGAGGCTGAGTCAGGCGGGGCCGACTTCATCGTCTGCGGGCCAGTCTTTGCGACCGCCTCAAAGATCGCACTCGGTCCGCCAATGGGAACCTCGAACTTTGCGACCATCTGCCAGCAAGTAACAGTCCCGGTGATCGCGCTTGGTGGGGTCGACTGGCAGAACTGCCACGAGCCACTCGCTGGGGGCGCGGCTGGCATTGCCGGAATCGGGCTCTTCCAACCCGCCACCGACCTCGTACAGAAGATCCACCGGTTCCGCAGTTGGTACGACACCTGAGTCGATGAACGACCACCTGATCGCTCTTGAGCGTGGAGAGAAAGCAATGACATTTCGAAGATGGCCGATAATCTCTGCTGTTCTGTCAGCAACCCTCCTGGCGGCAGCGACCACACCAGCACCACCTTCCAGCTCGAACCAGGAAAGCCTGGCCGATGAGTCCATGCGCCATTATCAGGCAATCCTCCGACTCGACACCAGCAATCCACCTGGCAACGAACGGCTGGTTGTCGACTACCTGCAGTCGGTTCTGGACAGCGCGGGAATCGAGACCAGAGTCTTTGCTCGCGAGAAGGCCCGTCCGAACCTGGTGGCGCGGTTGCGCGGCTCAGGTCGGAAAAGACCTCTTCTGATTATGGGCCACACCGACGTTGTGCCGGTCGATCCGACAAAATGGAAGTTCCCTCCATTTGCGGCGACGCGTGATGCCGGCTATGTGTATGGCCGTGGGACGATTGACGACAAGCTGAGCGTCGCTGCCGGCTTGATGACTATCCTCGAGTTGAAAAGGAAGAAGATTCCGCTTGACCGTGACGTGATCTTTATGGCCGAAGCCAGCGAGGAGGGCGGTGGTCCCAACGGGATAACATTTATGGTCGAGAAGCACTGGCCGGAGATCGAGGCTGAATACTGCCTCGCCGAGGGTGGCGGTGTGCTGCGCTCCGCCGGTCAGGTCCGTTTTGCAACTGTCGCGACAACAGAGAAGATCGCCCACACGATCAGGGTGGTAGCGCGCGGAGTGGCAGGCCACGGCTCGGTTCCTTTGCGGAGCAATCCGATCGTCCACCTCTCGCAGGCCATCGCACGAATTGGCTCTTTTCGTACCGACCTGCGACTGAACGAGACCACGCGCCGCTACTTGGAACAGATCGCCCGGCTCAGCTCTCCGGAAGAGGCGCAGCTCTTCCGAAAGATACTTACGGAGAAGGAGAGCGACGCCGAGCAGGAGCAGCTCGCCATCAATCAGCCCCGCCTTTACTCAACGCTGCGAACCTCGATCTCACCGAATATCATCAAGGGTGGCTATCTTCGCAACGTGATTCCATCCGAAGCCGAGGCGACTCTCGATATTCGTGCCGTCCCGGGAGAGGATATGGAGCAGCTGCTGGACCGCCTCCGTCGACTGGTCGATGATCCGGCGGTCGAGTTTGAGAAGATTCTGCCTCAGGCCACTCGGCCCGGCGCCCCTCCTTCGCGCCTTGACTCCGAGGCCTTCAGGGTGATTGAGGAGGCGTACCGGCAGATCTACAATGCGCCGACGCTGCCGACCATGATGACAGGTGGAACGGATATGGCCTACCTTCGCGCGCGCGGCGTTCAGTGCTACGGCATTGGCCCGCTCCTCGATAGCGAAGATGGCCCACGCGGATTTGGCGCCCACAGCGACCAGGAACGGATTCTTGAGGAGGCCTTTCACCTCTTTATCCGTTTTCAGTATTCAGTGGTCGTGGAGCTTGCAGCGGTCAGAAGATAGCGGCAAACAGGGCCGAAAGCTCAGCTCGCGGCCCTGCCGGATCGGGGTGATAGGTCGACCAAGGGTAGTTCAGAGCCGGTTATTGCCGGTATAGCGATTGTTGATCCGAAACACCGGGGCGACCCCATTGGGCCGAATGATGCCGGAACCTCGCAGCAGGCAACGATTGTAGGTAACTTCGACCCGCCGGTCGTCGACCAGGCGGATGTCACAGAGCTCTCCCGTGACGTGTGCGCGCCCACTGAACTTCTCGCCGGTATCACCTCTTATGAACAGATAGTTGCCGGTGAAGGAGTCAAAGAGAAAGATATGCCCCGCCTTGTCGTCAATCAGCAGCCCATCCCAGACATTGACGTTGAACTCGGCCGTCGCTGTGAGCCCACAGATGTCAGTGGCCGTACAGGTGACGGTTGTCACGCCAACCGGAAAGACGGAACCTGATGATCGGTTGCAGGAGACGGTCACACCCGTCGTATTGTCGGAAGCGGTTGGAGTGGAGAAGCTGACGGCAACTCCGACCTTCGATCCGGGATGGCGGTTGATCACCGAGATATCAGGAAGGGAGGAGATGACGGGTGGGCTGTTGGCACCGGCAACAAGGCTCTCAGCCCGGTTGTTCTCAAGGAGCGGGTCACCCGTCCGGGCGGTTACCTCGGCCATATCAACCAGTCGATCGCCTTCGCAGACATCGTCATTGGCGGTTGCGGTGATGGTGACCGCACCAGTAGCGCCAGGATTAATTGAGCTGAAGAGAACGCTCTGGCTCCCTCCCTGCTGGCTGCAGACCGCACCGTTTGCGGCAACGCAGGAGACAAGGGACATCTTTGCGGGCAGGACGTTTCGGAGCAGAACGTTGAGCGCCGGATCGGGCCCGAGGTTCCCAACCTGAAGGTCGAACCTCACCGTGGCCCCGGCCAGCGCCGAAGTCGCTGACGACTGGAGTGAAAGCGCAAGATCGGCAAATCGCGGCTCTTCGGCGAGCAGTACCGAAATTGTCCGATCCTCAAAGTTTGTTGTCACCAGATCGACTCGTCCATCCCGATTGAAATCACCGACGGCAACATCGTAGGGACTTCGACCGGTCGCAAAGCTGTTGAGATGGGTGGTCGTGGCAAACGTTCCATCGCCCTTCCCGAGCAGGGCCGTCACATTGTTGGCACCGCGATTGGCAACCACCAGATCCGGTCTGGCGTCACCGTTGAGGTCAGCACTGCTGATCTCGAACGGACTGCTCCCCGTCGGATAGAACCTGGCCCCTTCAAAACTGAAGGCACCGTTTGCCAGGAGGACGCTGACCCCATTGGCTGAGATATCGACCACCGCCAGATCCGGCCGCCCGTCCCGATTGAGGTCGGAGACGGTTAGCGCTGTACTACCCTGCCCAGCCGGAATATCGGGCAACGAGCTGAAGCGCGGAACTCCGCCGACCGCCCCATCATTGCGAAACAGGGTGACGCTGTTGGTTCCAGTGTTGGCCACGGCCAGATCGAGGAGCTGATCACCATTAAAGTCACCGGTAACAATCGCGTGTGGGTTGAGGCTGGCATTGAAGCCGACCGGTGCCAGAAAGGTTCCATCTCCACGACCAGCAAAGATCGAGATCGTGCCGGAGAGCCGATTCGCAATCGCCAGATCAGGAAGACTGTCACCATTCAGGTCGCCGACAGCTATCGATCGTGGCTCCTGTGCGGTCTGATAGACCACCGGTGAACTGAACGCTCCCGCCCCCGTGCCAAGCAGAATGAAGAGTCGATCGCAGAGATGGTTGATGACCGCAAGATCGTTGATCGAGTCACGGTTGAAATCGGCAGCGACCACCGAGATCGGGCAGTTACCACCTGGAAGCGGAGCGATGGCGGCGGCAAAAGTGCCATCGCCAACTCCACGGTAGACCGAGAGATTGGAGCCATCCCGATTTGGAACCACCAGATCGAGGATCCCGTCACCGTCAATATCGACGGGGGTGACCGAGAATGGACCCGCCCCAACCGGATACGTCACCTGCGGGGCATACCATATCGCTGCTGCACCAAAATAGGGATACTGGTTGACCTGGCCGGCGGCCATCACAACCAACGTGAGCGTGAATACCACTTCGAGCAATGTTCTGGCGAGCTGTCGAAAAACCGACTTAAATGGCGACCTCATACGATACCCCTTTCATCTTCCAGGCGTCCGCTCCTGGCGTCCGTTCCTGGCATCCATTGGAACTCAATGGCAGTTCCCGCATATCTTTCCGTATATCTTTCCGCATACGCACAGCGATAAAGCAAGAACTATGCCACAGTGAAACAATCAGTCAACTGGTGATAAGAGAGGGATTAGCCACAACTGCCAGAACGGCGCGAAATGACATTGCCGGACATCGGGTAATTTGACGTCCGGAAGACCGGGGCATAACGAAAATTCCACCACCCTCGGCCGCATCGATCTCCACCTGTTAGGATGAGCTCGCAGATTCTATGACCCACCGCACAGTCTGTCAACGATCCCTGACATGGAGACCGAGCCGACCTCCTCGCGCTGCGTTCGGATTAATCCCGGGGTGGGGAGTTGCCGCGGGTCTTGAAGAGCCTGAAGCTGATAGTCTATTATTGAGCGTTATGTTTGGCGTCGGTGTCGGCGGAGAATGCGGGTCGAATCCAATCCCGGAACGACCCGACCCCAGCCAGGCACTCGACGCACGACGGTCCGGCTGGATTTAATCAAATCGGAATCAGTTGGATCAGCCGTCTGAACTGATTTGGTTCGGTCCCTTCCTATCAAATTGAAAATTCAGATTATGAGAGCAACCCGGGTCAGGGTCGTCACATCTCAAGCGGCGAACAGTTGCGCTGGGGCATTCCGCTCCCCACGCGGAGAATGTCGCGCTGCTGATTTCGACCAAACCCCTGAGGACTGCTCCAGATTGGGCATACTCAAGTGACAGTCAAGGAAATCAACAACGCGAAGTCGGATTACGATCTGACCCAAGCCTCCGCCGCCGGCGATATGGTTGCCTTCGAGGTATTGTACGAACGCCACCAGCGTCGGGTCTACAGCCTGTGTCTGCGAATGGTCGCCAATGCAACTGAAGCCGAGGATCTCTCGCAGGAGGTCTTCGTCCAGCTCTTTCGCAAAGTTGGTAGTTTTCGGGGGGAATCGGCCTTCACTACCTGGCTGCATCGACTGACCGTCAACCACGTCCTGATGCACTTTCGCAAGAAAGGCGTCCGTCTGGAGAAGACGACCGAGGAAGGGGAGATCAGCGAGATGCAGGATGTAATCCAGGCCGTCACCGAAAAGCCACGTTTCATTGACCGCATTGCCCTCGACAAGGCGATTTCCGAGCTCCCACCGGGATACCGAACCGTCTTTGTCCTGCACGATGTAGAGGGCTTCGAACACGAAGAGGTCGCGACAATGCTCGGAGTGAGCGTTGGAACTTCCAAATCACAACTACACAAAGCACGAATGAGGCTTCGTGACCTGATCAACAAAGGGAAGCCGCAGAGAGGATAGAGGATAGTAGTTATGGAATGTAAAACCGTCAGAGCTTCACTGTCGGACTATCTGGATGGCCGGGATTCCTGGCTTGCCGACACCGAAGCATCAAAAATGGAAGAGCATCTGGCCAGTTGCCCCGGCTGTCGGAATCTTCAGCTTGAATTGACCGAAATCAGAACCGCAGCGCGCGAGCTTCCCCTCCGGACTCCGCCACGAGCAGTTTGGACCAGAATCGTCAATGAGATTGAACTGGAGCAGGCGCTGGCAAGACCGGCGGTCGAGGAGTCGGCAGTCGCGGCTTTATGGAGCCGGCTGACCTCTTTCCGGCTGACCTTTTCCCTTCCCCAGGTGGCTGGTGTCGCCGCGCTGGCGTTGATCCTGACAGCAGTTGTGGTTGTAAACTACCGCGGCAAGGATGAGATGGACTTCACCCGGCTGCAGAGCGCGCTGATTCGCGAGGAGATCAACAAGAAGGCCGAGATCGATCGAAAGATGGCCCGGATTGAAGAGCGGAAGACGAGCTGGGATCCGGCATTTCGCGCCGATTTTGAAAGGCAGTTGAACCGGATCGAGGAGTCGATCCGCGAGTGTCGTCGAAACCTGGAAGGATCACCCAATGACCTCAATCAAGTTCAACGTATGCTCGATCTATATGAAGAGAAGAAACAATTATTGGAAGATGTTGAACGATTAAAGTGGTGATCGCCGCCTGTGTCACGGACTGGCATCACTTGACAAGCGGACAGCAGCATTTCACGGCATTTCGCGGCAACGGCAGAGGATAGACTATGGTGAAATGGGTGGTGAAATGGGTGGTGAACGTGGTGACGGTAGTGACGGTGTTGAACGTGGCGAACGTGGCGAACGTGGCGAAATGGATGAAGGCCGGATATGCAGAGCGGAGCCAGTCAGCAAGCACCTCCGACCGACTCGCGATTATCGGCCCGCTCGTGCTGGCAGTATTCAGCATCCTCGCCACACCGGTCGTCAGATCCGAAGCGAAGACTCAGCCAGTCAGTCGCAGCTTTCAGATAACGCCGGGGGGAGGTGAGGTCGAGGTGATAAACCAGATCGGAACGATCCGGGTCATTTCGACCGACTCGAAACCGGACCGGGTTTCAGTTCGTGCAAAACGGCTGAGCGGTGGTTCAAATATCTCCACCCTGCAGAGTCCGACTGGCAAGGTGGTTGTCGAGGTCAGCGGGCGTGGGACAGTCGAGATTGAGATTGTCGTCCCGGCGACAGTGCGGCTTGATCTGCTAACCTACAAGGGAGACATCGCGGTCAGCAACCACCAGGGGCAGATCCGAGCGCGGATAGTGTCGGACGGAGATATATTCTTTACCGGGCTGCGAAGCAGCAATGTCGAAGGGCGATGCCACTATGGCAACATCTACTTTCGTGGAGAGCCGGTGACACAGGGTGGCTATCTGTTGAGATCCTTCTCCGGGCAGCTCGACGTCAGATTTCCAACCAGCGCCGACTTCAAGCTTGCCGTATCGACGCACCAGGGCGGACTCGATCTCGGTGACTTTCCACTCCGCTACGATCACCGGCTACGGGGGATCGTTGAGGCAGTAGCCGGAGTCGGTCGATCCAATGTCTACCTCCAAACCCAGGAGGGCAACATTCGCCTGCAGCGACTGCTATAAGGATTCGTTGAAACTTCACAGGTGGAAAAGAGCAGCCCGGGATTTCACATTATGTCGGTGCAGAAGGTGGGGCGACTGGATGATTTGTCAAGATGGCAGGCGATCGGATCGATGGGTGAGAGCGGTTCGATGGCGACCTACCTTGACCGGGCACTGGTGGTCTCGCTTCTCCTCTTTGGGCTGACAGTTCCGCACTCGATTGCAGCCGCCCAGATATCATACCTCGGCGGGATGATCTGCTGGTTGCTACGTAACAGCCTCAGCCTCCGGCGATCCTCAACGCCACGTCTGCGGCTCGCCTCGCCACTCTTGAGCTGGCGATTGAATTGGCCACTGCTTCTTTTTCTCCTCCTAACCCTTCTCTCTTCGATATTCTCGTACTACCCCTCAGTCAGCCTGATCAAGAGCCGATCGGTGGGTCTATTCATCGTTTTTTACCTCATTTCAGTAAGTTTGACGCGGCGTGGAGCAATCGGGCTGATCTGTTGCCTGCTCATTTCGAGTCTGGTCGGCGTAGGCTATGGGTTGGCGGAGAAGGTGACCGGGCGGGGGATGGTGATCGAGCACATCGAGCCGTGGAGTCCGCTCGCGGGGCGTGGTCTGCAGCCGGGGGACGTGATCTGGATGGTTGGACGGAGGAGGGTCAGGAGCCTCGAGGAGGCGCGTGCGGTGGTGGCGAGGTACAAGGTTGGAGAGAAGATTGAGGTTGAGGCGCTGCACGCCGGAGACCCGACGCCCCCGGAACCGGTGAAGCTGACAGTGACGGAGGAGCTGCGCCATTCGGTCGAAGCGTTTGGACTTCGCGCAGGTCGATCGACGCGCCAGTTTCGGATTTCAGGCTTTTCGCGGCAGTTCATCACCTATGCGGAGCAGATGCAGTTGCTCGGCCTGCTGCTTTTCGGGTTTGTGGTGGCGGGTGGAGGCGCAAGATGGTGGCGCTGGTCATTGGTGGGGATGGTCTTCTTTACGGGCGGGCTTGTTCTGACCGCAACACGCAGCGTGATCGCCTCCTTCGTGGCGGCAGTGGTCGTGGTTTCGTTTCGTTTTGGCGGCAAGCGAACGATTGGCCTCGCCCTGCTTGGCGCGGTGCTGATCACTGGCGTCGGAACCATCGCCGTGATCTCTGCCCGCCGCGAGATGATGGGCCGCTTCGGCGACGAGAGCACTTCGCGACGCATCGGTTATATGAAGGCCGGGCTGCGGGTGGCGTTGGAACACCCGCTGCTTGGAGTTGGCATCGATTCGCACAAGCAGTTCTGGAAGGAGTGGGGATTTCCGGGTGACTATGTCACCCATACCCACTCGACCCCGATCCAGGTCGCCATGGATCGCGGGCTGCCGGCGCTGGGCTGTCTGATCTGGATGGGAGTGGCGGCGTGGATCGGACTCCGCCGCCTGAGGAAGAAGGCGCTGGCAGCGAACGACTTGATTGGCATTGGACTGACAACCGGAGCGCTCGCTTCACTTCTCGGCTTTTCACTGAGCAGCCTGATCAACTACAATTTCGGTGATTCGGAGACACTGCTCCAGCTGCTCACCATCATTGGCACTGCCGGGGTGATCGGGGGTGGCGACAATGGAGATGAGCCCGGACCTGATGGCGGGACGGCCTGACTCGGGAGGTCAGGGGTGGTTGAAGTATGATCTGGAGATCACGATTAAAGACAGTTGCGCCGGGACTGCTCTGCCTCAGCTATTGGCTCGGGATGGGCGGAGGAGTCACGGTGCGGGGACAGTCAGCGGGTGTGACCGAGACCGAGACGATCCGACTGGACACGAGTCTGGTCGTGATCGACGCCCAGGTCATTGACCGGCGTGGAGGCCAGTTTATCAACGGACTGAAAGCCTCCGATTTCCGGCTCTACGACGATGGGCAACGGCAGGAGATCTCGCATTTCAGCCAGGACAGATTGAACCTGTCGATGATACTGCTGCTCGACCTGAGCGGGAGCGTCAGTCCGGTGCTTGACGAGATCCGGGACGGTGCGCTTGGGGCCCTGAGTCGGCTGAAACGGACCGATGAGGTCTCACTGATGGCGTTCTCTTCAAAGACCGAACTGCTGCAAGACTTCACCCCGGATCGGCAACTGGTCGTCAACCGGCTCAGCCGCATCGAAAAGACGCCGGTTATCGGCCAGGGAACCTCACTTTTTCAGGCGCTTAGCGAGGCGGCGCTCCATATGGGGCGCTCAGCCTTGGCCCCAAGCCGACGAGTGATCATCGTCATCACCGACAATGTCGCCTGGGAGTATAACTCTGTCGGCCTGAGTGAGCCGGAGGTCACGCGCCAGGTGCTCGATTCGGGGACTATGGTCTGTGGCCTGGTGGTCGAGGGTGCGCTGACCAGAACGGAACGGATCTTCCTCCGCAACCGGCAGGGGCGCGACATCTACCGCCGACGGATGTCGATCGATCCGTTTGTCGACCTGACCGGCGGTGAGATGGTCAGAGCGAGACCGCTTGAGGTCTCGAGTCAGCTGGGAAGGCTGGTCGAGCATCTGCGCAGCCGTTACAGTTTCGGTTATGCCCCCAGACGTGACGCCAACAGCACCGGCTTCCATCAAATCAGACTTGAGCTGACGGAACAGGCCTCACAACGTCTGGGAGAGGTCTCGATTCGAACTCGACGGGGCTACCGGATCGGAGCACACTGACCG
>JBEGMZ010000041.1:0-2965 GCA_041182745.1 Acidobacteriota bacterium | reverse complement strand
TCAGCTTCAGACCGGGGGGGATGGTGAAGAGCAGCCTCATCCAGCGTCGCGTCCTCGTTACCGGAGCCGCCGGCTGTATCGGCGCCCATCTGACCCGCCGGCTTGCCGGTTCCGGTTACATTGTGACGGCGCTTGTCAGGTCAGCCACCACCGCCGGGCATCTCGCCGGACTCTCCGGAGTCGAACTTCGCGAGGGCGATATCACCGATCCGCGACAAATCGGTCAGCTCCTGCCGGGAGTAGACCAGGTCTTTCACCTCGCTGCTTGCGTTCACGCACCACCCGACACACCGGAATCACGCTTTTTCCAGGTCAATCTTGAGGGAACCCGGCACCTGGTGGAGGCGGCGATTCGCCATCACGTCAGGGCCTTCATCCATTTCAGTACGGTTGCCGTCCACGCTGAGACTGACGCGACGATCGACGAGGATGGTCCGATCGCCCCGTCTACCCCCTACGCTCGCAGTAAGTACGCCTCTGAACAGCTGGTGCTCTCACAGGGCAGCGCCGCCGCACGGACCCGGGTGGCAGTTCTGCGCCTGCCGGTGGTCTACGGTCGCGGTGATCGGGGAAATGTCTCCCATCTCATCGACGCTATCCGCCGCCATCGCTACCTGGTCATTGGTGACGGCCAGAACCGAAAGAGTATGCTTGCTGTCGGCAACGCGGTCGATGCGGCAATTCTCGCCGCTGAGGATGACCGGAGTCGAGGTCGCACCTACATTGTGACCGATGCGCGACCCTACTCCCAGCAGGAGATCGCCACGACGATTGCCGAGTTGCTGGGATATCGGCGCCGACTGCTCCATCTTCCCCTTCCAGCCGCGATGCTTGCCGGCACGATGGCCGATCTTCTTGGCGCAGTGACGGGGCGTACTTTTCCGCTCTCTCTCGACCGAGTCAGAAAACTGGCCCGTAATACGTGCTACTCTGGGGAACGGATCCGGCACGAGCTCGGATTCACTCCGCGACTTGATCTGCGGGAGGGACTGAGAGAGATTCTTGGCCGACCGGATGGCCCGCATACCCGGTCATTGATCTGACGGGTAATGCTGATCCGGAGAGGAAGATCTGCATCATGTTTCGCACGGTGATATTCATCCTCGCGGCCGTCATCTCCGGCCTGGTTACTGGCCGGCTGGTCGGTGCTACGGGGTGGCTGCGGGCCATCGACTATCCAAACCAGCGCAGCTCTCACGTCCGTCCGACCCCACGTTCCGGCGGACTGGGCATTGTCACTTCGTTCGTTCTTCTACTCCCCCTGCTCTGGATTATGCTCCTTCCTGAGGCGACCAACTGGCGTTTCGCACTCCGGTTTGGTCTCGCACTCTTCGGTTATATCGTGATCGCGATAGTTGGACTGATCGATGATATGCGCAGCATTCATCCCCTGACCAAGTATCTGGGGCAGCTTGTCGCCGCACTCATCGCTATCTGGAGCGGTGTGACCTTTCTCTTTCTCGATCTGCCATTCATCGGACGGCTCGATCTCGGCCTCACCGGCCGGCTGGCGGGACTCATTGGGGCGCTGCTGACGGTTCTCTGGCTGACCGGCTTCAGCAATCTGTTCAACTTCATGGACGGTATTGACGGGCTCGCCGGCGGTTCAGCCGTCATATACGGCCTCGCACTTGCGTTCGTCTGCAGCCTGACCGATCATCGCCTGCCGGCTGCCGGCTTGCTGGTTCTGGCGGCGGCCTGTCTCGGTTTTCTTGTTCACAACTTTCCGCCAGCACGAATTTTTATGGGGGATGTCGGGAGCCTTTTCATCGGCTACACCCTTGCTGCGTTCACCGTGCTTATCACCAATAGCGGAGTCCGTCCGGTGCCTTTCCCGGCGGCACTGCTGATCTTCGCCCCTTTCCTCTTCGATCCGATACTGACCCTGATTCTGCGCTGGCGACGCGGTGAGCGGCTGCACGAAGCCCATCGCCGTCATCTCTATCAACGGCTGGTTACCGCCGGCCAGACCCATCGCCGGGTCACCCTGACCTACTACGCGCTCAATCTCATCTTCGCCGGGCTTGCGCTCTGTTACCTGCCGGGAACCGATCGGATGAGAGTCTTCCTCCTGGCCGGTGGCTTGACGATTCTGGGCGGATTTACTATCTATGTTCGTTGGATTGAAGAGCGAGCCGGGCGTCACTCGACGCAATCTTGATCAAACACGCTGGCAGACCGACCCGTGCGCCTGCCTTCCATCAGATGGAGAGAGCTGACAGCATATGTTGACGGATAAATTTTCCAGCCGAACCTTTCTTGTGACCGGCGGAGGTGGATTCATTGGATCTCACCTGACCGAGGCACTCGTTCAACGTGGAGCCGCAGTGAGGGTACTTGACAGCTTCGCCACTGGCCGGCGGGAGAACCTGGCCCACCTGGCCGGGCGCATCGAGCTGGTCGAGGGGGATATTAGGGACAATGAAACCCTCCGCCGTGCCTGTGCCGGGATTGACACGGTCTTTCACCAGGCAGCGATCCCGTCCGTTCCGAGGTCGATCACTGAGCCCGAGCTCAACCACGACGTCAATATCAACGGAACTCTCAATCTACTTCTTGCGGCTCGCGACGCCGGAGTCAGGCGGCTGGTCTACGCGGCATCAAGCTCGGCCTATGGTGAGATCGGAACCTCGGCCAAGGTCGAGGATCAGCTCCCGAACCCGCTCTCTCCGTATGCGGTCGCCAAGCTGGCTGGAGAGTACTACTGCCAGGTCTTTTCGAGAGAGTATGGACTGGAGACGGTCTCGTTGCGCTATTTCAATATCTTCGGTCCGCGCCAGGATCCCTCATCACCCTACTCGGGGGTCATCTCGAAGTTTGTGACCACGCTCCTCAACCGTCAGCCGCCGACAATTCACGGCGATGGCGAACAGTCGCGTGATTTTACCTATGTTGACAATGTCGTCGACGCCAATATCCGTGCGGCCGACTCGCCGGCGGCGGTTGGGGCGGTGATCAATGTCGG
>JBEGMZ010000040.1:0-3918 GCA_041182745.1 Acidobacteriota bacterium | reverse complement strand
ACCTGAGCTCCGGAGAGATGCTCCTGGGTGAAGGCGTTGAGTCGCGCAATCTTCGTCCTGACCTGACGGAATCCCTCCCGCGCTCCACGGCGAAACCAGGCGGTGACGGCGATCAGCAATGGAACTACCAGCAGCGAGACCAATGCCAGCCGCCAGTTGAAATAGAACATCATGACCAGTGCGCCGAAGATCAGGACAAGATCGCCCAGCACCTCGACCACACCGGAGGTGAAGAGCTCGTTGAGCGAGTCGACGTCGGTCGTCAGGCGGGTGATCAGGCGGCCAACCGGATTTCGATCGTAGAAGGCGAGCTCGATTCCCTGCAGTCGGGCAAAGATCTGCTGGCGCAGATCGTACATCACCCGCTGCCCGATCGTGTTGAGCAGCAGAGTTTGAAAATAGCTCACCAACAGGATGGTGAGGAGGGAGCCGAGATAGGCCAGCGCGAGGTAGAGAACACCGGTCATTGCCACCTCGATCGAGAGCTTTCCGCTCGCGGCCGGGGCGACATACCAGTCGATAGCCAGCTTGCTCAGCAATGGACCGACCTGCCGGACGAGGCTCAGTCCAATCGTCATGGAGAGTGCCGTAAGGACGGTGCCACGGTAGGGTTTCAGATAGGTAAGGAGCCGTCGTGCGACCCTGGCGTCGTAGATCTTTCCGGATGGCTCTTCATCGTGATGACTTGAGTTGGACATATTCACTCTGCCTTAGCCAGCGGCCAGCTCCTCTTCGAGTTTCTGGCGCTCAAAGAGATCAGTGTAGACTCCGTTAAGGGCTATCAGCTCGGCGTGTGTGCCCCGCTCTACAATTCGTCCGTGGTCGAGAACACAGATCAGATCAGCCCCCTGAACTGTCGAGATCCGGTGGGCGACGATGAGGGATGTTCGCTCACGCATCACTTCGCGCAATCGATCCAGAATCTTCTCTTCAGTATAGGTGTCAACGGCTGAGAGTGAGTCGTCGAGAATGAGGATCCGCGGCTGTCGGAGCACGGCCCGGGCAATCGCAGTCCGCTGTTTCTGTCCCCCGGATAGCGTTATCCCACGCTCACCCAGCACGGTCTGATATTGAGCCGGAAAGTTGTGAACATCCTCGGCCAGCCCGGCGATACCAGCCGCCGTCTCGATCTGCTCCGGTGTCGCCTCATCAACCCCGAAGGCGATATTCTCAGCCAGGGTCTCGCTAAAGAGGAACGTCTCCTGCGGAACATAGCCGATGTGGCGGCGCAGAGTGGCGAGCGGAATCTCGCGAATTGGACGATCATCGATGAGCACCATGCCCGGCGCAGCGTCGATCAGACGCGGGATGAGGTTCATTCGCGTCGACTTGCCCGACCCCGTCCGGCCGATAAAAGCGACCGTCTGGCCCGGCTCGATCACCAGATTGACGCCAACGAGCACCTCCGGCTGATCAGCACCGTAGCGAAAGGTCAGCTCACGGAATTCGATCTTTCCCTTCACCTCACTGATCTCCGCCTGGCACATCGGCTGATCGGCGATCGATGGCTCAACCCTCATCACCTCCTGCATCCGCTTCAGACTGGCCGTTCCCCGCTGGACAAGATTGGTGACGTAGCCCATCGCAATCAGGGGCCAGATAAGCTGTTCGAGGTAAAGGTTGAAGGCGGCGAACTCACCCAGCGTCATCCGGCCGCGGGCCGTCTCACGCCCGCCCACCAGCAGAATCACTGCAAAACCGATACCAATCAGAAACTGCATCAGCGGATAGAAGGCCGCCGAAAGCCGAACCAGACCGAGGTTCCGCTCGACGTACTCTTGATTGAGGGCGGCAAACTCGGCCTGCTCGTGCCGCTCACGGCTGTATGCCCGGATCACCCGCACCCCCGAGAGGCTCTCCTGGGCGCGAGCAGTGATATCTGAAAAGAACTCCTGTATCTTCTCGAAACGGTGATGGATCTGCTGGCCGAAATATCTCACGGTCAGCGAGACCAGCGGCATGGTCAGAAGCAGGACCAGGGTCAGCCGGAGACTGATGCGGAACATGATCGGAAGGATGATCAGTACCCTGAAGAGCGTCTGCTCGCTATACATGATCGCAGGTCCGACGATCTGCCTCACCGCACCGAGGTCGTTGGTCGCGCGGGCCATCAGATCCCCGATTCGCTGGTTCTGGTAGAACTCCAGTGGCAGGCGCTGCAAATGGCGGTAGAAATCCTGTCGCAGATCAAACTCGATGTGACGCGACATATTGATCAGGGTTCGGCGCTGGAGAAAGAGGAAGACTCCGCTGATGAGACTTGTCCCGATGGTGATCGCAACCGAACGGCCAAGTTTTCCATAGGTCACGCCGCCAACCTTGAGATCGTCGATCGCCCTTCCGACAAAGAGTGGCACCAGAACCCCGAAGCTGACCGATGCCACGACAAAGAGCGTTCCGGACAGAAGCTGCCATTTGTAGCGACCAAAATAGAATAAGAGCCACTGCCAGCCAGTCGCAAAGCCTCGCTCTCTGGTCTCTGTTGGATGGGGTCTCAATATGACCTCGACGATCTGGCGGTGACAACCATCGCGTGAGCCCTCAGCCGCCAGCCACCGGAGAGCCTGCTGTCACGGCTAAAGAAGAGTTCGACTACTCTGCCGGGTCTTCCGCCAGCCACCGTTATTCCTGAAGCTCCTCTCATTGCCGCGCCTCCAGCTCTCGGATGAAATGTTCTGAGTCCGTGTCGGATCACCACCGCCGACCAGCGCCGACGTGCCGAATACAGTCCGGATTGTAACGGGGATTGAGGATCATCACAACCTTGCCCGAACCCGGCTCTCTGGTTTAGTCTTCCGGCAGAATGGAGATGTCGGATCGGTTTAACAATCTCGTCCGGGAGGCGACGGCGTGCGTGAGATGCGAGCGGATGAAAGATCGCCTCGCGGTGCTGGGTCCTCTGAACGGCTCACTGTGGCCACGCGTCATGTTCATCGCCGAAGCGCCGGGGCGGAATGGTGCCGACCGGACGCGGATTCCATTTCACGGTGACAGCTCGGGAGTCAATTTCGAACAGCTGCTGGCCGTGGTTCCATTGCGGCGTGATGAAGTGTTCATAACCAATTCAGTGCTTTGCAGTCCGCGAAAGGTGAGTGGTGCGAATGACCGTCCAACGAGGCTGGAGATCACCAACTGCTCGGGGTTCCTTCAGCGGCAGGTTGACCTGCTTGCCCCGCCGGTGGTGGTGACGCTTGGCGCGGTCGCGCTCGCGGCGATCAGAGCGATCGAGCCGCACCGATTGACGTTGCGGGAGAATGCCGCCCAGGTAGTTCCCTGGTACGGTCGACGACTAATCCCCCTCTACCACCCGAGCCCGCACGTCATCATCACGGTTCGCAATCTTGAGCAGCAACGCCGTGACTACCAGGTGATTGCGACGGCGCTTGAGCCACGCCCCGGGGGTGACCACGGGTGACGTCCAAACCCGATTCCGACTTTGCGATTCGGCCGGAATCGGGTTATAACTCAGGCTCCGGTTGCATGATGATATGAATGTCCCAAGGCGAGGTACCCACAGATGATGAGACCCGAGTTTCTCTTTTTGGCCGTCATTACCGCCATCCTGATGACAGGCGTGAGCGCTGGACAGACGCCGCCGGCGGCAGTCCCGCTCTGGCCGGAAGGCGCACCAGGGGCGAAAGGGGCGGCCCCCGAGGATGTGCCGAGCTACCAGCTCTATCCAGCTCCGGCGACAAAGTCAACCGGGGCGGCGGTGGTGGTCTGTCCTGGTGGTGGCTATCGTGGCCTTGCTGCGCACGAGGGGCATGACATTGCCCTCTGGCTCAACGGGCTTGGCGTAACAGCGGTGGTGCTGAAGTATCGCCTCGGCCCGCGGTACCAGCATCCATCGATGCTGCAGGATGTGCAGCGGGCGATCCGCACAACCCGGGCCCGCGCCGCTGAGTGGAAGGTCGACCC
>JBEGMZ010000039.1:0-6505 GCA_041182745.1 Acidobacteriota bacterium | reverse complement strand
GTTGGTCAGCATCTTCCGCGCCGCCATCCGCTTCTCGAGCGCGGCGTTGACCGTGTCCTCGGGATCGGGACCATCCACCTCTACCGCGGCCCCCAACGCCTGACTCATCGCCGCCGAGGTCTTTCCCCCCTGGCTCAAATGCGGCTCGTCGATAACGATCGCAAAGGTCCGCCCCCCCCTCGGTCGCGATCTCATCCAGAATGAACGGAAACTTCTGCACCGTCGAGACGATGATCTTCCTTCCCTGCTCGATGAACCACGCAGATCACCCGAATACATAGCAAAGTCATATACGAAGTAAGCGGGGCTTACGATTCCATCAACTGGCGCAATTCCCATTGAACCTTGCCAGGACTTCATCTTGTTGACGACGAAGTTCCCGGCGCGAACGACTTTATAGTTGCTCAGGTCTTCAGTAATCACATTGTGATTCTCATCTGCATCAGTTAGTGACCGGACAAATAGGCCCTTTTCACGAGCGACAGACAGCAGCGGCAGATCTGGGCGATTTCGTTCATTTCGAGATCGAATCGGAACTCGCAAATTTTGCAGCTTCCACTGCAAAGGCACATTGGCCAGCCAGCAAGACCCCGAATCCTTGTACTCCGCATACGGATTGAGGTCGGCGATCATGGCTGGTATTCCCCCTCGTCTTCTTCGCGTTCTTCGCGGCTTCGCGTGAGGCCCCCCCTTGCTTCCCTCACGCGAAGGCGCGAAGACGCGAAGAAAGGTCACCTTCTTCAGTCTTCTATCTTCGTGGCTTCGGGTGAGATCTCTCTGATGGAATGGAGTCCTGACCCCCCTCACGCGAAGGCGCGAAGACGCGAAGAAAGGTCATCTTCTTGAGCCTTCTATCTTCGTGGCTTCGGGTGAGATCTCTCTGATGGAAGGGATTCCTGATCCCCTCACGCGAAGGCGCGAAGACGCGAAGAAAGGTCATCTTCTTCAGTCTTCAATATTCGTGGCTTCGGATGAGATCTCTCTGATGGAAAGGATTCCTGATCGCCTCACGCGAAGGCGCGAAGACGCGAAGAAAGGTCACCTTCTTCAGCCTTCTATCTTCGTGGCTTCGGGTGAGATCTCTCTGATGGAAAGGATTCCTGATCCACTCACGCGAAGGCGCGAAGACGCGAAGAAAGGTCACCTTCTTCAGTCTTCTATATTCGTGGCTTCGGGTGAGATCTCTCTGACGGAAGGGATCCCTGATCGCCTCACGCGAAGGCGCGAAGACGCGAAGAAAGGTCATCTTCAGCCGACGAGGAGACTGCCGGGACAATGCCGTTGCTGGGTCGTTCTTCAGTACCCTCAAAAGCGACCTGGTCCTTGATGACCCCGAACTGGCCGGCGCCCGGGTTGTGGACTACATCGATAATTTTTACAATGCGGAAAGGAGGCACTCCACCCTCGACTATTTCAGTCCGATCGAGTATAGGTTGAAGTACATAGGGCTTCAGCAAGGCACATAACCTATGTGTCTTCAAAACGGGTCAATCTCAATCCAGCTTCCTGACAGGTATCATTCCGGCCAGGTTTCGAGCCAGAAAGGGCATATCCGAGGAGAGACGAGAGATGAAAATAGCGCGAAGATTGTCATTAATGCTGATGTTGGCGCTGGGGTTGATGAACCTGGCGGTGGCGTTCACGGTACAGGATCCGGCCACCCCGGCAAAGGATGAGAAGCCGGCGCCAAAGAAGGAGGAGTTGATCCTCAAGCCGGAGGCAAAGGTCTCCTTCACTACCGATGAGGGAACGTGGCTCTCCCTCGACGTTTCGCCGGACGGGCAGACGATCGTCTTCGATATGCTGGGGGATATCTACACGCTGCCGATTGGTGGCGGGGAGGCGAAGCGGATCATCGGGGAGATGTCCTTCGAAAGTCAGCCAAGGTTTTCACCTGACGGGAAGCAGATCGTCTTCATCAGTGATCGGAGTGGGGCGGAGCAGCTCTGGGTTTGCCGACCCGACGGGAGCGAGCCAAAAGCCGTCACCAAGGGGCGCGGCGCGGGGATGCTGATGTTTCTCTCACCGTCGTGGACTGCTGATGGCAACTATATTCTTGCCTCAAAGTCAGAGCGCGGTATTGGAACCTTCCACGTCTATCTCTGGCACAAGGAAGGCGGAAGCGGGGTCAGTGTCGGGCCGCCACCGCCGCCCCCGGCGCCGCCCGGATCGGAGTCCGGTTCGGCACGGCCACAGCTCAACAAGATGGGGGCGATCGCCTCACCTGACGGTCGTTACATCTACTGGGCACAGCGAACTGGTTCGTTCAGTTACAATGCGCGGTTCCCGCTCTGGCAGATTGTCCGATTTGATCGTGATTCGGGAGAGACCTCCACGATCACTAATGCCCAGGGAAGCGCCATGCGCCCGGTTCTTTCACCCGACGGCAAGCAACTGGTCTTCGCTACCCGCTGGGAGACAAGAACCGCCCTCCGCGTGCGAGACCTCGAGACCAACCAGGAGCGCTGGCTGATCGACCGGGTCACGCGCGATGATCAGGAGTCGCGGGCGACCCGAGACACCTTCCCGGGATATGCCTTTATGCCGGATGGCAGGTCGCTGCTCGTCAATATCGACGGAAAGATCAAACGGGTCGACTTTGCGACCGGAACGGCCACCACAATTCCCTTCACCGCGAAGGTTGAGATGGATCTCGCCGCGCGGCTACGCTACGACTACCGGGTCGATGAGAGCCCGACTGTCCGGGCGAGACTGATTCGCTACCCGGCGCTCTCCCCGGACGGAAAGCGGGTCGCCTTCACCGCCTTCAATCGGATCTATGTCCGCGATCTGACCAGTGACGAGGCCCCACGCCGCCTGACAAACCAGTCGACCGGCGAATTCATGCCTGCCTGGTCCCCAGATGGGAAATATATCGCATTTGTAACGTGGTCCCGAGATGGCGGCCACATCTACCGCAGCCCCGTCGACGGCGGAGGACCGGAGCAGCTGACGCGACGGGCTGCCTTCTACAGTGAACCCGTCTACTCTCCGGACAACTCAAGGATCGTCTTCACTACCGGAGCGATCGAAGATCAGCTCTTCGCTGACCTCCGCGGCGAGCATGAATTCCAGTCCGAGGCTGAGGCGATCCTCCACGGGCATGCTGAAGGCGAGGTTGAAGGGATCAGCGGCTCGACGGTACGTGATCTCCGTTACATACCGGTTGATGGAGGTGAGTCGGTGCTGATCGGACCAACGCAGGGTGGACGGACACCGCACTTCACCAACGATTCGACCCGCGTCTATTTGAGCAGCAGCCAGGGCCTGGTCTCGTTGCGACTCGACGGACTCGACCGCCGTACTCATCTGCGCGTCACCGGGGCCGGTGCACCACCGAACCCTCCCGGGGCGACCAGTATTCGGATCGCTCCTGATGGAAACAGCGCTTTCTGTGACGTCCAGGGAAAGCATTATCTGGTAACCCTGCCAAGAGCGGGCCGAGAAACGATCACCGTCAGTGTCAGCAGCCCGGCCAGCGTGGTACCGGTCAGAAAGCTGTCGGCCGAGGGCGGTGATTATCTCAGCTGGTCCCGTGACGGTCTGACCTTCAACTGGTCGTGGGGAGCGAAGTTCTATCGCCAGGCGAGAAGCTCAGACAAGCCGGAGATGACGGAGCTGGTGGTGGAACAGCCACGCGTCCGCCCTGAGGGAGTGACGATCCTGACCGGCGCCCGGATCGTGACAATGAAGGGGGACGAGGTGATCGAGCGGGGAGAGATCACCATCACCGGCAACCGGATCACCAGCATCCAGGCGCTTCCGGCACTACCCGCAGCAGGCAGGAGAAAGGCTCGCACGGATCATCCACCCAATGCCCGGGTGATCGATGTCAGTGGCAAGACGATCATTCCCGGCCTGGTCGATATCCACGCCCACATGTGGCCACCGCGCGATCTCCACCAGACTCAGGTCTGGCAGTACCTCGCCAACCTTGCCTATGGCGTCACCACGACCCGGGATCCGCAGAGCGCAACGACCGACGTCTATGCTTACGCCGACCTCGTAGAGACCGGTGAGATCGTCGGGCCGCGAATCTATACTACCGGCCCGGGCGTCTTTGATCGCTCCGGGCTTGACGACAAGGAGGCGACCCGTAACTTCATCAAGCGCTATAAGGAGGCCTACCAGACGCTGACATTGAAGCAGTATGTAGCGGGTGACCGGATCGTCAGGCAGTGGGTTGCCGAAGCCTGCCGCGAGTTCAACATCACTCCGACCACTGAGGGAGCCCTCGACATGAAACTCGATCTCTCACAGATGATCGATGGCTTCTCTGGCAACGAGCACTCTCTGCCCATTCAACCCCTCTACCGGGATGTAGTCGAATTTGTTGCCCAGTCGAAGACTTACTATACCCCAACCATCCTTGTCGCCTATGGGGCCCCGTGGACCGAAAACTACTTCTTCGAGAATACCGATGTTGCTGGAAACCGGAAGCTGGCTCGATTCATTCCCAAAGAGCTGCTCAATAATATGCTCCGCCGGCGGGGACAGTGGTTTCACCCGGAGGAGTATGGTCACGTCGGCATCGCGAAGGGCGCAGCCGCTGTCGTCCGGGCCGGTGGCCGTGTCGGGGTTGGGGGGCACGGACAGCTGCAGGGGATTGGCGTTCACTGGGAACTCTGGGCGCTGCAGTCAGGCGGTATGACTCCGCTGGAAGCGCTGCGGTGCGCAACCATCTTCGGCGCCGAGGCGATTGGCCTCAACCGTGATCTCGGCTCGATCGAGGCGGGAAAGCTCGCCGACCTGGTGATCCTTGACCAGAATCCACTCGCGGACATTCGTAATACCAACTCAGTTCGAATGGTGATGAAGAACGGGGAGCTGTACGACGGGGAGACGATGGATCGCCTCTCCCCGCGCCCGGCAAAACTTGAACCGCAGTACTGGTGGGATCGTGATCCGAGATAGGGACTGGCACGAGGGTCGAGTCAGACCTCGCGGTGAGAGAGGGGATGATCGGCAAGCCGTTCATCCCCTTTCGAAGCCACTCACGCGGGGTCAGCTCCTGACCAGATCTTCCGCTTGCCGGTGGATCTTCTCGATGGCGGCGGCGATCTGCTCCATGTCCTTGCGCTCGCCAAGAAACATGGTCTGGGTGAACCAGACCGCCTCGGTACAGAGCCGGTCATTCTCGGGACAGTTGAGGCGCTGGCGATATTCATCAAGCTGGCGGGGAGTGTAGATGTACTTGTAGGCCCTGGAATTGAGCGTATTCTCAAGGAATGGTTCGCGGTAGAGGGGTGAATACCCGCCGCCGCAAGGGATGCCCTCCGCCTTAAGGGCCTGAAGAAAGCGCGTCCGGGAAAGGCCCCTGAAAGAAGCCGGGTCGTAACGGAACATGAAGAGGTGATAGGCGTTACGCGTCACTCCATCGTACATCCGCGCCGGTGTAATACCAGGAATCTGACGCAGCAGCGTGGTAAGGTGGGCGGCGTTATCCTCACGGCGACGCACCTGCTCATCAAGCCGGCTCAACTGGGCAAGAAGAATCGCCCCCTGAAATTCCGTCAGCCGGCGGTTGTCGCCATTGCGAACATAGGCGAAGCTGGTGTCAGCCTGGCCGCGGCCCTGGTTGTGAAAGCTGCGGCAGATATCGATCAGGCGCTGCTCGCGTGCAACAACGACTCCGCCCTCGCCTGAGTTGAGGTTCTTTGATGCCTGGAGACTGAAGCAGCCAAGGTCGCCAAGCGTTCCAACCTTCTTTCCTCGCCATTCAGCGAGATGTGACTGGCACGCATCTTCGATCACCGGCAGCCGACGCCGGTTGGCAATGGCGAGGATCGTGTCCATGTCGGCAACTGAACCGCCAAGATGAACCGGCATTATCGCACGGGTGCGAGTGGTGATCGCGGCTTCGATCCGGCGAGCGTCGATCTGCATTGTCTCGCGGTCGGTATCGACAAAGACGGGAAGCGCGTGCTGCATCAGGATGGCGTTGATGGTCGCAACGAACGTGTAGGGTGGCACTATCACCTCGTCACCGGGGCCAATCTCGAGCGCATTGACGGCACAGGCGAGGGCGCTCGTGCCGCTTGAGGTCGCAAGAACGTGCTCTGTGCCGAGGCGCGCTCCCCATTCCTTCTCAAAACGGGCCACGACTCCCCCCTCCATTCGGTTCCATTTGCGGCTGTGGAGGGCCGTGAGTAGCTGACGCTCCTCAGCCTCTCCGATCACCGGCCAGGATGGAAACGGGGCTGAGCGAACCGGTACCCCACCAAGAATGGCTGGCTTCGAACTCTCTCCAGCCAGCAGGTTAACCCGGCCATTGTCCCCGACGCCACCACTTGAGATCGCCGTCGCGGCAAGTGAGTGGCGCATAAAACTGCGCCGCGTAAAGTGTCTATACATTCTACCTCCGGCAGATTATGGTCAAATTCCGTGTGAAAGGGATGGGTGATGAATCAAACCGAAACCAGCAACTCTCCAGCCAACTGCTCCCACTCTTCATCGAGCGCCAGCGCCACGGGAAAATGTCGTCCGGCCTGGCGATACCAGTAAC
>JBEGMZ010000038.1:0-3138 GCA_041182745.1 Acidobacteriota bacterium | reverse complement strand
GGCTGGTGAGGATGGAGCGGGCGATCAAGGAGAAGATGTCGATCCATACCGAGATGCAGACCTCCATGCCGCACGATCTGATCAACGCGAAGCCGGTGACGGCCGCAGTGAGAGAGTTCTTTGGGTCGTCTCAGCTCTCCCAGTTTATGGATCAGACCAATCCGCTTTCGGAGATCACCCACAAGCGACGGCTCTCGGCGCTGGGCCCGGGAGGCTTGTCGCGTGAGCGGGCGGGGTTCGAAGTTCGTGACGTTCACACCACCCACTATGGACGTATCTGTCCGATCGAGACCCCGGAGGGTCCAAACATTGGACTGATCTCCTCTCTCTCCTGCTTTGCCCGGATCAATGAGTTTGGCTTCATCGAGTCTCCCTACCGAAAGGTCGAGAACGGGAAGGTTGTCGACTACGTCCTGGTCTTAAATCCGGGCGACACCGGGTTCAGGCCGGGCGATCACGTCGAGGAGTCGAAGGTCGAGTCCGCCAATCGGAAGGTCGGTGAGGGGCAGAAGAAAGCCTCCTTTGAGCCATACCCCTTCTACCTGACGGCGTGGGAAGAGGACAAGTATGTCATCGGGCAGGCAAATATCGAGCTGGACAACAATGGACACATCATCAATGACCGGGTCGTGGTGCGGAAAGCCGGTGACTTCACCAACGCGAACCGTGAGGATGTCCACTTCCTCGACGTCTCACCAAAGCAGCTCGTCTCAGTCGCGGCCTCGCTGATTCCCTTCCTCGAGAACGATGACGCCAACCGGGCGTTGATGGGTTCGAACATGCAGCGCCAGGCGGTACCGTTACTGCGGGCTGAGGCGCCGCTCATCGGCACCGGAATGGAGAAGGTGACGGCGCAGGACTCGGGAGCCGTGGTCGTCGCCAAACGAGATGGCATCGTTGACGTCGTCGACTCGGAGCGCATCATCATCCGGGTTGACCATAACGTCGACGGCACCCTCTCGCGCGAGGTGACAGCGGACATCTATCCGCTGATCAAATTCAAGCGTTCAAACCAGAACACGTGCATCAATCAGAAACCGATTGTCCGCAAGGGACAGCGCATCACGAAGGGTGAGGTGATTGCGGACGGTCCGTGTACCGACAGCGGAGAACTGGCGCTCGGGCGGAATGTACTGGTCGCCTTTATGCCGTGGCGGGGCTACAACTTCGAAGATGCGATCCTGATCTCCGAAAAGATGGTCAAGAACGACTACTACACCTCAATTCACATTGAGGAGCTTGAGATCGAGGCGCGGGACACGAAGCTGGGTCCGGAAGAGATCACACGCGATATCCCAAATGTGGGAGAGGCGGCGCTGCGGGATCTCGATGATAGCGGAATCATCCGGATCGGGGCCTACGTCAAGCCCGGATCGATTCTGGTGGGCAAGGTCACTCCGAAGGGGGAGACCCAGCTGACCGCTGAAGAGAAACTGCTCCGGGCCATCTTTGGAGAGAAAGCGGGCGATGTGCGCGACGCTTCTCTCAGTTGTCCGCCGGGGATCGAAGGCACGGTAGTGGACGTCAAGGTCTTCACCCGCAAGGGACAGGAGAAAGAGGCCCGAAGCCTGGCGATCGAGCAGGCCGAAGAGGACAAACTCCGCAAGAATCTCAGCGACGAGATCCGTATTCTCGAGGAGGAGCGTAACAAGCGGATCTACGAACTGATCGAAGGCAGAAAGCTCGAGTCCGATCTCGTTTTCCGTGGTCGGACGGTGGCGGCGAAGGGGGTCAAGCTGACCCGCGAGATGCTGGAGGGGCTCGATGTTGGTGCCCTCAAGAAGATCGAGGTGGCAGGAGCCCGCGATGTCGTGGCTGAGATCAAGGATCTTGAGCAGCGAACGGAACGTCAGATTGCCATTCTCGACCATCTCTATCAAGAGAAGATTGAGAAGATCAAGAAGGGTGACGAGCTGGCGCCCGGAGTGATCAAGATGGTCAAGGTCTTCATCGCGATGAAGCGCAAGCTCTCGGTTGGAGACAAGATGGCCGGCCGTCACGGTAACAAGGGAGTGATCGCACGAATCCTGCCGGAAGAGGATATGCCCTACCTGCCGGATGGAACGCCGGTCGAGATCGTCCTCAATCCGCTTGGGGTGCCATCGCGAATGAACGTCGGGCAGATTCTCGAGACACATCTCGGATGGGCAGCCCACGTTCTCGGAGTGCGATTTGCGACGCCGGTATTTGATGGTGCGCCCGAGACCGAGATCAAACGGTTCCTGCGTGAAGCCGACAAGAAGCTGGTCGAGAGCGGATCACCGACCATGATTGCGGAGTCGGGCAAGACCATCCTCTATGATGGAATGACCGGTGACGTCTTCGAGCAGCGGGTGACGGTCGGGTACATCTATATGCTCAAGCTCTCACATTTGGTTGATGACAAGATTCACGCCCGTTCAATTGGCCCCTATTCTCTTATCACCCAGCAGCCGCTGGGAGGAAAGGCTCAGTTCGGAGGGCAGCGGTTTGGAGAGATGGAGGTCTGGGCACTCGAGGCGTATGGCGCCGCCCATATTCTCCAGGAGCTCCTAACCGCCAAGTCGGACGATGTGGCGGGTCGTTCCAAGATCTACGAGTCGATCGTCAAGGGAGAGTCAGACTTTGAGCCGGGACTGCCGGAGTCGTTCAACGTGCTGATTCGGGAGTTGCAGTCACTCTGCCTTGATGTCGAGCTGAAGCGGCGCGACACCCAGGAAGTCTGAGAGCCCGGAGGCTCACGGGAGTTTGCCCCACCCGGCGGCAGATCGATCGACCGGGTGGAGTGGGGTGACTCCGGGGCCGAATCTCCGGTCCCGGATCGGTTGCACTTAACATTTGGCGGCAGTATTTGGCGGTAGTGTTTGGAGGAAAGCAGTGTACAGACATACAGGCGAGAAACCACTGACACCTGACTTTGAGGCGATAAGGATCAGCCTGGCGTCACCGGAGAAGATCCGATCCTGGTCGCACGGACACGTCACAAAGCCCGAAACGATCAACTATCGGACATTCAAGCCGGAGCGCGATGGCCTCTTCTGCGCCCGGATCTTCGGACCAGTAACCGACTGGGAGTGCCTCTGCGGTAAGTACAAGCGGATGAAGCACCGCGGAGTGGTATGCGACAAGTGCGGGGTCGAAGTGACTCAGGCGAAGGTA
>JBEGMZ010000037.1:0-3231 GCA_041182745.1 Acidobacteriota bacterium | reverse complement strand
ATGCGGATGGTCACCACGGGGATAGGCGGCGGGAACTCCATTCAGGCGATAATCTGTGCCCCCGCCCTGGCCGCGCAAAAAATGTCGACTCCGTGAAACCTGGACCGCCAACCCTCCACTTACTCTGCGCAACGATAACTACCAATGAACTGATTGGGACAATGTAACGGATTGGAAAAGAAAGGGAACCGCGATGCAATTCAAGTCAACAAAAATGGTGCTGTTTGTCGGTCTGGTCTGGCTCGCTACGGCGTCGAGCCTCTTCGGGCAGGACTTTCAGAAGAGCTATTCACTGACCGACGGCGGCGGGATCAGCGTCCAGAACATCTCCGGCGATGTGATGGTCACTGGCTATGACGGTCAGACGGTGCAGGTGGCCGGGTACAAAGAAGGGCGGGATCGCGAACAGGTGACCATCGAGGAGAGCTTCGCGGGAAACAACCTCTCGATTCGCGCCCGCTACCCCAGGAACTGCAACTGCCAGGCCAGTGTCCGCTTTGTCATCAAAGTGCCGCGCGCCGTCAACTTCAGATTCGAGTCGGTCACCAGCGTCAGCGGCGATGTCGAGGTCAGCGGCGTCACCGGTAAGATTGCCGCCAAATCGGTCAGCGGCGATGTCGTCGTCCGCAAAGCCACCGGGTCGGTCGAGGCGAAATCGACCAGCGGCGATGTGCGGGTCAGTGAGATCAACGGTTCGGTCAATGCCGCATCGGTGAGTGGTGACGTCGAGGTGCTCATTTCGAATTTGGGCAGTGGGCAGGATATGGATTTCACCTCGATCAGCGGCGACGTGCACGTGCGGCTCCCCGCTGGTCTCGACGCCGGGGTGAAGATGACGACGATGAGCGGCAGCCTCAGGACGGATTTCCCTCTGACAACAGAGAAGGATCGGTTCAGTCCCGGGCGTCGCGCCAGCGGTCGGATTGGCGCCGGCACGCACCGCCTGAAACTCTCTTCAATCTCCGGAGATGTCTCCCTGCAGCGTCTGTAATTGCCATCCGGCGAAGGGAGCCTCCGGGGCTCCCTCACCTCGACAGAGAGATCGCCGAAAAGAGGATAGTGACCTGGGTCTGACCAGCCAACGACCAGCCCGGATCAGGCGCGGTTGTCACCACTGCCTTTTGGCGCGGCACTTGTTTACGAGCCGGTGTTGCGGTACGATTCGCGTCAGGTCATTTGCAAAGATAACCAAATGGATGTAATTGGCAATGCCTGTGCTTTGCTGGCGTTCAATTTATATAAAGTAGAACACCTTCCTGAGAAACATGATCGCTTCTTCTATCCTGCAGCGATGGCCCCTGAGCAAGCCCCTCTCTTCTGCACGTCTCTTTCGTTTATTAAAGCGCTTACTGCTGTGGTTGTTCGTATGGCAACTGGCTTACATTGTTGTTTTAAAGTGGGTCAACCCACCGGTCACCGTTACACAGCTCGTCAGCCTGCTCGAGGGCCATGGTTTAAAAAGGGATTATGTAGATGCAGATGAGATGAGCGCTGCCGCTAAGTTATCTGTCCTGGCCGCAGAGGACCAGATCTTTCCGGATCATAGTGGGGTTGATTGGAACAGCATTGAAAAAGCCATCGAACATAATCAGCGAAAACCAAACAGAGTACGTGGCGCTTCTGCCATTTCGCAGCAAACGGCCAAGAATGTTTTTCTCTGGCAAGGCCGGAGCTGGTTTCGTAAAGGGTTGGAATTATACTTTACCAAAATGATTGAATGGATATGGGGCAAGGAGCGGATACTGGAAGTATATCTGAATGTGATTGAAATGGGGCCTGGTATCTATGGCATCGAGGCGGCCGCTCAAACCTATTTTAGAAAACCGGCACGCTTATTGACCAAAAATGAAGCGGCGCAGATTGCCGCCTGCTTACCCAATCCTAAAAAGTACACAGTGAAACCTTTAAGCAGGTATGTCGCTGCCCGCAGTGAGTGGGTCCTCCAGCAAATGAATAATCTGGAAGGTGATGAGGATATACATCGGTTAATCTATCCGGCACAAAAAGCAGTTCAAAAAAAATAGAGAGCCAGGTTACGATTCGAACAGCCAGGCCGCGCCGAAGACGAAGCCCAAAAATTGGACGATCTGCACCCGCCAAAGCTTACGACCGGATGGTGACCGCTCGGTCACCCCCTCGCTCACCATTTTCCGCAAGAATGCACCCATTGACCGTTCCCAGACATCTCAGCGACCTGACAACTACATTTGGCAAAAGCCCTGGAGGAGAGATGAGAGTAGCCGCATTGAAGGCAGGATTGACGTTTCTTCTGGCGATCTCGCCGCTGCTGCTGACGTCCGCGCAGGCCAATGGCCACCGGACGCCGATTGTGAGCGGCTATGGCGCGAACGGCGACTATGCGTCACAGGTCGATCGGTTCCCCAGTCCACTCTATGATCGGGCGGACGTGGTGGTCTTTCGCCCGATGGGAGCATCCGGGAAGGTCCCGGTCATCTTCTTCGCCCCGGGATTCACCAACAACAATCCGGACGAGTATCGTGGTCTGATCGCCCACATTGTCAGCCGCGGCTACGCGGTCGTCTTCACCCCCTACCAGATCGTCTCCGGAGACCTGACGCTGCACGAGAAGCGTTACGACACAATCTGGGAGGGGATGCGGGCGGCGGTCGGGCGTTATGGCGCCTCATTCGATCTGGAGCGGGTGGGATACATCGGCCACTCCTATGGTGGAGCGGCGATCGTCGCGATGGCGCTCCGCGGGCACGAGCGTGAGGGATGGGGAAAGCGGTCACTGCTGCTCTTCTCGATGGCGCCCTGGTACTACTTTCAGGTCAGGGTCCGTGATTTCGCCAACTTCCCGGCCCACGCGAAGCTGGTCGTGCAGCTCTATGAGGATGACGGCGTCAACGACCACCGGATTGGCAAGGATCTCCTCGACCGGATCAACCTGCCCTCGAGTGAGAAAGAGTTGCTGATCGTGCGGAGCGACCGGGAGGGCGCGGGGCGGATCGACGCCGAGCATGGGGCGCCGGGGAGTCGTGACAACGAGGATGCGATCGATTTCTACGCGATCTACCGGACCTTTGACGGACTGGCGGGCTATGCCTTTGCCGGCGAGGAGGAAGGGAAGCGGGTAGCGCTCGGGAATGGGGCGCGTGAGCAGACCTGGATGGGGCAGTGGAGCAGCGGACGGCCAATTCGGGAGATGCGCGGCGGGGATTGTCTCGATTTGGAGCGTCCGTCACGAACCTTCCTCTTCCCGTACCGGGA
>JBEGMZ010000036.1:0-2845 GCA_041182745.1 Acidobacteriota bacterium | reverse complement strand
AGTCAGCCAGCGCCTGGGTGACGACCTCAAGGTTAGCGTAGGTGAAGTCCTCTGCGATTCGTGCACGCCATCCGTCAGTGCCAAATTTGATCTGCATAATATTTGTGGGTTGAGAGTCTCTGCCTTGTGCCGCCTGCTGTCTGGTTAACCGACCGAGTAGTCGGACAGTGATGTCTTGTCACCAAAAATAGCATCGGTAACACGGGTATTGCGTCCGATGATCGAACTCTTTCCAATGAAGGAGTGGCGGATGTCGGCGGCCTTGCCAACCCGTACTCCGGTGAGCAGAACTGAGTTTTCGATGCGGGTGCGCTCCTCGATGAAGCAACCAGGCCCGAGAACCGAGTTGATGATCTCGGCGCCCGGCTTGATCGTACAGCCCGGATCGATCAGCGAGAGGTGATCGATCCGGGCTGCTGCTTCACCCTCTCCAGCCAGCTGGTGATCCGCGAGGGGTCTGGCCGGCGAACCTCCCGAGAGCCCCCTTAAACGACCGGCGAGCAGATCGAGGTTGGCTTCAAGGTAACTCCGGACGTTTCCGAGGTGGGTCCAGTACCCACGCCAGGAGAAGGCGTGGATCGACTTGCCACCTTCGATCAGCGCCGGGATCAGCTGCTCTTCAAAGGAGTACTTCTCCCCCGCCGGTATCATCCTGATGACCTCAGGCTCGATGACGTAGATTCCGGCGTTGATCGTATTGCCGCCCCCATTCGCCGTCCCCGGCTTCTCAACAAACTTTGTGACGCGGCCTTCCGGAGTCGCCTCGATCACACCATAGTTGCCTGGGTTCTCAACGGTGACCATGGCGACCGTGAGGAGCGACTTTTTCTCGCGGTGGAAGGCGATCATCCGATCGAGCGTCAGATCGGTCAGGATGTCGCCGTAGAGGACAACCGCCGGCTCGTCAGCCGTACCCATCGCACTGCGGAACGCGCCCGCAGTTCCCTGCGACGAACTCTGCTCCTGATACCTGATCGATATCTTCTGCTCGCGACCATCGCCCATCGCATCCTCGATCTTGTTCGAATGATAGCCCAGGACAAGTGTCACCTCGCGGAAGCCGGCTCGCTTGAGAATCTCGATCTGATACTTCAGGAGTGGCTGATTGGCGATCGGCACCAGCGGATTGGGAGTGTAGACGGTGAGGGGGCGCAGCCGCGTCGCGTCACCACCTGCCAGGATCATTGCACGCATTGTCTGAGGTGACCCTCCTTTATTGACGGCGTGATTGACAGCTTCCCAGACGTCTTCACCGGACGTCTTCACTGGACGTCTTTGCTGATTGAAATCCGTTCCGGCCCGCTTCAGTACCGGCATTCAGGAAGCAAAAGGTTACTCTAACATGCCCGGAAAGCAAATCGAAACAACCCCGCCATCAAAAGAGAACCCGGCCGGAGCATTCGCGGGATCGATTTTGACCCCGTAACAGCCGGATCTTTCTGGCTCGTATCAGGCTGAGGATCGACCGCCCATTTTGACCTGATCAGTCTGATGAAGTATTTTATGCAATCAACAATTCGGAGTGTTTCAGGCTTGTCTGAACTTCGAAGCACACATTTGGCAGGATCGGGTCACCAGGAGAACTCCATTGCTATGGCAAACGTCAACGCGGCAGCAATCAAGCTGATCAAGAACAACTTCTCGGCACACCTGGATGAGGCGCTGACCGAGCACGTCAGAGGAGCAGAGAGATGGGCGAGCCGAGTGCGGCTGCTGCTCGCGGTGGTCTTTGGAACGGCGACCATCTGGTTATGGAATCGAGAGGGAACCGGGAAGTGGATCGGCCTCGGTTTGACCGCTGCCTGGCTGGTGGTGACGCTGCTGGCACAGACCAGACAGAGATCAGGAGCAACGACAAGACAGGTCACGCTCAACACCCTGATTGACATCTCAATCGTCAATCTGGGAATGGCCGCCTTTGTGCAGCAGGGTTATCTGCTTGAGAGCACCGGGCTCTTCCTCTGCTACTTCCCATTGCTGGCGGTAGCAGCCAACCGTTACCGGATGGGGCTGGTGATGATCGCCGGCGGATACGCCTTCCTCTTCTACCTTGTACTCTCGCTCTACATCAACGGCGAGCCATGGCTGGAGCTGGGGCTGCTGCTGGCGACACTCTACGTCTTCATCAGCGGATCGCACCGTCCGAAGCGACTGGTGAGCGAGGTGGCCGAGAAGGAGCTTGATGCAGCGTACGACCTTGGATACCAGCAGGCAGAGCAGGAGCTGACGCTGGTCGCGCATCAGCTGCTGATGCCGGCGCCGCAGGTCGATCTGCCCGGACTCTGGTGTACCGGCAAGCACGGCGCCGGAGCGAGGACAGGAGGTGACTACTACCAGATCTTCGAGACCGGTCGCGGACCGCTGGTAGTGGTTGGAGATCTGGGAGGAGACGGGATTGCGGCCCTCAACGACGTCAAGCTGCTCCATCTCGAGCTGAGCAAAATTGTGGCCCGTGAGGCAGACCTTGTGGCGATTGTGACCGCCCTCAACGGCTGGCTGCTAACCAGATTCAAGGGCCGACGCCCCTTCACCTGTGTCCTCGCTGAATGGGAGGGTGAAGAGATGCGCTATGTCAACGCCGGCCATCTGCCAATGATCCAGATCAGCAAGCCACAGGGAGCGCAGGCGATCAATCAGCAGACGCTGCCAGTGACCTGCGGGGCGCTTGGAGTTGATGGAGAGGCTTCCTTCACCGTCTCGACGGTACCATTTCCGATTCGTGATCTGATGGTCGTTTACACTGACGGCGTCTTCTCCAAGCTGTCGAGTGATCGGGCGGGTGGAGTTGCCGAGATCGAGGCGATGGCCGGGAGGTTCAGTGGTGGTGAGGTGAACACGCTCTGCC
>JBEGMZ010000035.1:0-2535 GCA_041182745.1 Acidobacteriota bacterium | reverse complement strand
CGGGCTGGCCGGCGGGGTGATCCGCAACCCGACGCCCACGGCCGCTCCGTCTCGCCCGGCTCCGCGGGGAGCCGTTCACTCGGCCGAGATCGAGTATGCAATGGGCAATTTGGCATCGAATACCGTCTACGCCTGGACGGAAGACGACTACCTCGTCTCGAGAACCATGCAGCAGTACTTCGCCAACTTCATCAAGACAGGTGATCCGAACGGGAAGGGGCTGCCAAACTGGCCGCAGTTCAGAACCAATCAGAAGCTGATTATCGATGTGCAGACGCGGGCGGCAGCGACCCCGGAGCGTGCCCGCTATGACTTTCTCGACTCACTGACCAGACGTTAGCCGGTTTGTCTCAGCGTCCCCGGGCCCGTCTTCGTTCTCCCTAAACCGGGAGGAGTTGGCGGGCCCTGGTGTCGAATGATATTGAGCAGGAAGATCCGGCACACGGACTCCCCGACCTGACTTGACGGGAGGGTTGGGGACGGCGTAATCTCTCACTTCCACGGTGGACTAGACCACCAAACAAGTATCAGGCAAAAACAGAGCGAGACCCCGACGTGGCGTTACCCCGGGCGACGATCGACCATGAGATTGAACAAGCACAGCTTTACGCCGCTCTACCATCAGATTGAGCAGGCGCTGCGGCGACAGATTGAGGACGGGGCATTGGCACCGGGTGAGGTGATCTCCGAGCGCGAGCTATCGGAACGGCTGGGGGTGAGCCGGATGACAGCGCGGCAGGCGCTCAATACGCTGCGTGAGGATGGGTTGATCTACACTGAACGGGGGCGGGGAACGTTCGTCGCCGAGCCGAAGATGGATGTGCATACGCAGCAGCTACTCGGCTTTTCGGAGGATATGCGGCGGCGAGGACTGACGCCAAGCTCGCGGATTCTCAATTTCCGCCGCGAGTTGCCGGCTGAGGTGATCCGGGAGAGGCTCGATCTGGAGGGGGCGGAAGAGGTCTATCGGATCGAGCGGTTGCGCCTTGCCGACGGGACTCCGATGGCGTGGGAGATCTGTCATCTGCCGGTCAATCTTGGGATTGAGATCGGGAGGGAAGATCTCGAACGGGGATCGCTCTACCAGCTCTTCGAGGAGGCGGGTGGAATCAGACTGTTGGAGGCGGACGAGGTTCTGGAGGCGGCCTGCGCAACGCGGCGGGAGGCGGAGTTGCTCTCGATCACGCGCCGTTCCCCGGTGCTGATTGTTGAGCGGACGGTGCGCGATATCGACCACCGTCCGGTTGAGTATGTGCGCTCAGTCTACCGGGGTGACCGTTACCAGGCACGAATCAGATTGAAGCGAAAGTAGGGGTGGCAGATAAAAGCGAAGGGACACAAAAGGAGCGAAATATGGGCAAAGTGGGCCGAGGTTGGATACTGTTGCTGCTGGTGTTGCTACTGGTGGTGGGATTGGACGTTTCAGGCCAGAGTACGACCGGAACAATCACCGGAAGAGTGACCGATCCCAATGGGGCGGTGATTCCGGGAGCGAGGTTGACGATCACCAACACGGCGACCAATATCGGGGTGGCAGTGGTCGCCAATGACGAGGGGCTCTATGTTGCACCGGGGCTTCTCCCGAGTGGTTATCGGGTTACAGCGCAGGCGGCAGGGTTTGGCAAGCTGACCAAGAGCGGGATCCAGCTTGAGATCAACCAGACGGCGCAGGTCAATATCCAGATGGCGGTCAGTGCGGCCGAAGTCGAGATTGAGGTCTCGGCGGCGGAGGTGCTGCTGCAGACCGAGCAGTCATCGGTCGATCAGACGGTCGAAAAGAAGTTGATCGAGGATCTGCCGATGGTCGACCAGAATGTCATGCAGCTGGTGCAGATCACACCCGGCGTGGTCTCTGGCAATCCGGGGAATCCACAGGCAGTCGGTCTGATTGGCAACCGGAGTTTCTTCGACTCGAACTTCTCGGTCAATGGGGGGCGGGCATCGACCAACGATGTGCTGGTGGATGGCGTGGCCAACACGATTGGTGACTTCAACGGAGTGGGGGCAACGCCGCCGGCCCGCTCAGTGCAGGAGTTCAAGGTGATGAGTGGCGCGGTCTCGGCCGAGTATGGTCGCGCTGGAGGCGGTGTGGTCAGCTACGCGACCCGCCCGGGTGGCAATGTCTTCCACGGCTCGGTCTTCAATTTTCACCAGAACAGCGCTCTCAACGCGAATACGTGGTCGAACAACCGCAACCGGGTGACCCGGGTGACGAACCGACGTAATCACTTCGGGGCCGATTTCAGCGGGCCATTGACAATACCGGGGCTCTGGAAGGGGAAGGACCGGACCTTCTTCTTTGCCAACTATGAAGGGCGACGCAATCGGGATCCGTTTGAGGGGCTCTTCACCGTGCCGACGGAGAAGCAGCGGACGGGTGATTTCTCGGAGACTCGTAACCGGGCAGGAGCGTTGATCAGCATCTTCAATCCGTGGTCGACACGGCTGGTGGCGGGAACGACCAATCAGTTCACCCGTGATCAGTTTCAGGATAACAGGATCCCCTGCGCGGCGATCAATCCGGCGACCAGTCGC
>JBEGMZ010000034.1:0-7868 GCA_041182745.1 Acidobacteriota bacterium | reverse complement strand
GGGGAAGATCCAGCGCTGACATGTCAATCCCGACTGGACGAGGCTCTCCCGCCACCGCCGGCGTCCAAACCTGACTCCAGCGGCTCCCTCTTCTCCGGCAAGTCTTCTCAGACTCAGCTGGTTGTCGGTGGCCACGAAGAGGATTCCGTCAGGTTTCAGAAGCCGCGTCACCCGGGAGAGCAGCTCCTCGGCCGGATCGACCCGGTTGTCGGGAAGATGCCGCCCTGCCTCCTCCAGCGCTCCGATCAGAACGATTGCGTCAAAGACGGGCTCGAACGGGAGGTGATGAAGATGATCAACAACTACGTCGACGTTGGCGAGGTCGCGACACCGCGCGGCGGCGATGCCAGCCCAGCCCCGATGCGGTTCAAGCGCGACAATCTCACCGCCAGTCTCCCCGAGAAATCTTGTCACGGCGCCACCACCAGCCCCAATCTCAAGCACCCGTCCACTGAACATCTCCGCCACCGGGCGCAGAAGATTGGCGCGTAACGGGCTCAGGTGATAGAGAATGGCCTCATCATCTGACAGCGCAAAGAGCTCGACCGAGGAGGTGGTAACGTCACCTGCCTCGTCAATCAGGCAGGCTATTCGATGCGTCGATTCATCACCACTCCCATCCCCGTCCGAACTGCCCCGCTGCCAGACCTTCTTCTCCGGGTCATACTGGTAGCCAGCCTGGATCAGCACCGACTTCATAATGTTCGCTCCTTGATCATCGTTTCAGTTCATCAGTTCACTGCGACGGCCTGTCAATCTGACCAAAGACCGGATGGAGAAGGTCGCTCTTATCCGATCCGCGCCTCCGCGCATTTTGATAGAGCCAGTGTGAAAATTCGAAATCTTCCCAGGTCCCAACCCGGCGGGAGGCATTTTCATAGTGGGTTCCAAACGCAAATGGAGTGTAGAAACAGTGCAGTCCAAGTTTTTTTACTCTGACCGCGAGGTCGGTGTCACAGCGCGACCGGATACCAGACTTCGTCGAAACCACCAACCTTCTCAAAAATTGTCCGCTGAATCATAAGGCAGGCGCCGGTGATGGCATCGCAGAGCCCAAGATAGCGCGCCCGATCGCTGTCGCGAAACTGTCGCTTATAGTCGATATGGCGCCAGAGCATCCCGTCAAGATGTGACCCGGTCGTGACGATCTCAACACCGGCGTGTTGGATTGTCCGATCGGGAAAATGGAGCCTCGCTCCGACGATTCCGATCTTGTCCTGATAGATCCAGCGCCCCATCTCCTCAAGCGCACCTTCGTCAAGTTCGACATCGTTGTTGAGAAAAAGCAGGAGGTCGCTCTCTGATGCAAACCGACTTTGACGCGCACCGGCGTTGCAGAGGCGTGAGAAATTGAACGGCTCGTCAATCTTCAGGACTTCGACTCCCATCGCTCGCAGCTCGGTCGCAATGCTCTCATCAGTGCTTCGATTATCGACCGCCGTGATCAGCGGAGCGACATTACGTTGTCTCCGGATGGAACTGATGGCTTGCAGGGTCAGTTCCTTCTGATTGTGGAAGGGCACGACAACGTGAACCCTAAGCCCCTCTCGTGCCGGCGGGATGGCGCGGAAGGAGCCGGCTGCGTAGCCCTTCGCACATTCCCAGTCCAGTCCCTTTTGGCGGTAGTACTCGGCGAGCGCGGCGAGGCTGGAGTCTTCGGATACGACCAAATCCCTCTCTCCCCCCGGCCTGTTCTCCCGGCTGACCCTCGTGGCCAGAAGAAAGAGTGGGACGCTGCAGAAGCGGGCGCCAGCAAGATCGAGCCGAAGAAAGAGATCGAGCCGCCCATCACCAGTCGCCTCCGGGCCGAAGCCTCCGACACTCCTCCACCTTCCCGTCGGGATCAGAATACCACGACCGCTCGGACTGGCGAATACGTATGGAAAGTGCAGTTGTAACGGCTGGCAGGATTGGCGGCCGGGGACGATCGCCTCTTCCGCATCGATCGCGAGATCGTTGCAGTAGAGGATCATGTCCATCCGGTCGACTGATCAGCCGGAGCGTCTGTTCGTAGCGATAGAGCAGATCAGGTCGTATCAACTCACCCGGCTCAAGCAGCAGCAGGAAGTCGCCGGTTGCGTGCTCCGCCAGCTGGTTCAATATCGAGGGAATGCTCCCCCGGGCAGAAATATGCTCACATGCGATGATTCTGAGCCGGTGACCACCGGCGGAGTTGGCGCAATGCTCCGCCAGCAGATCTGAGATGCCGCGGTCAACTTCACCTCCCACTCCAACCAGAACTTCGTAATCCGGAGCGGTTTGAAAGAGCGCCGATCTCAACGTTTGTTCAACCGCCGCGCGATCGGGAAGGGAACCACTCCCCACGAGGGGGACGAGGATCGAATACCTTCTACTCACGCTTCTGTTTAGCAGCTGGTGGAGTCCCGCCAACTGGTCTCTGACCCCCGAGCTGTACTCCCCTGCCCACTCAAGTCTTACCGGGGTCTCGGGTGGATGAAATGTCGGATCGTGCAGGTCTCGATAGCTGATCAACGATTGATTAATGCTCTCCAGAATATCGAGCGTGAGTCTGACAATAGTGTTTCGGGCAAATTTTCGATCCCGTCGCGCGAAGACGAGGCTGGCGACGCCGACGAGTTGGCGGATGATCTCGATTACTTGTCGAATTGCGCTTTCCATAACACCGTGTCCTGAGGATACTTCAGAGATTTTTACCGATCAAAGTGATTATGGGGGATTATGGGGGATTCGGGCAAAAGGACCTGACACGTGACAGGGGGCGCATTGAAGAGAGCGGATTCCGGAACCCGGCCGGGCACCGTCTTCCGCGAAGAATGAGCGGGTATTCCAACCTCAGGTTAACCTTTTACCCACCTGCTTGCCATTATTTTGTAAACCTAATATAACTTGTCCATCGTCAGTTTCCGTGATGGCGTTTGCGATGGCTATTTCGGATGGCTATTTCGGATAGCTATTTCGAACAGCTATTCGAAAAGACTGACAAACTGAGTTGCTGACAGCTAATCACGGTCGGGTAATCACGGGTCGGGTAATCACGGGTCGGGTAATAATTGCTATGGGTATACTGAAAAGTCTCAAACTGCTGGTCTGCCTGCTGGTGATGGCAGGTGTCGGTCTGGTTTCAGTTGAAGTTTCACGCGCCGGACGGCTCGCTGATCCCCCGGTTCACTGGGCCTTCATTCCCCCGGTGCGGTCGTCCCTCCCGACGGTCAAGGATGGAACCTGGAGTCGGACCCCAATCGATCGTTTCGTCCTGGCGGCAATCGAGAAGCAGGGGCTCTCTCCCTCTCCGGAGGCTGAAAAGACGACTCTGATTCGACGTCTGAGCCTTGATCTGACGGGGCTGCCACCGACAATCGCCGAGATCGACCAGTTTCTGCTCGACCGATCGCCGGAGGCGACCGAGAAACTGGTCGAGCGTCTGCTGGCATCGCCCCATTACGGCGAGCGCTGGGGGAGATGGTGGCTGGACGCGGCGCGATATGCCGACACCAATGGGTTTGAGAAGGACCTGCCACGATCGATCTGGCCCTATCGTGACTGGGTGATACGGGCCTTCAACCGGGATCTTCCCTTCGATCAGATGACGATCGATCAGTTGGCGGGAGACCTCGTAACCGCACCGACACCGGATCAGATCGTGGCAACCGGGTTCCTCCGCAACTCGATGCGTAACGAGGAGGGCGGTGTCGACCCGGAACAGTTCCGGGTCGAGGGGCTGATCGACCGGGTTGATGCGATCGGAAAGAGCTGGCTTGGCCTCTCGGTCAACTGCGCCCAGTGCCACAATCATAAGTATGACCCGATTCTCCAGGAGGAGTACTACAAATTCTACGCTTTTCTCAACCAGGACGATGAGCCGGAAGTAGAGATCCCCGAAGAGAAGGTCATTCGGCAGCGGGAGGAGATTGGAGGGAAGATCGCACGGATCGAGGATGAGTTGATCGCGGCGACCCCCGATATCGACCGGCGGCTTGCGGACTGGGAGCAACGGATGAGACCGCTTGAGGGGAACTGGTCGATTCTGAAAGAGGGAAGCATCTTCGCCTCCTTCGGGACAAAATTTGACCGGCTGCCGGACTTTTCGTGGATACCCAAGGGAGACAACTCGACCAAGAACGTCTACGTGATCCAGACCAGGAGTCCGCTTCGCAAGATAACCGGTCTCCGGCTCGAGCTGATGACCGACCCGACACTACCCTTCAATGGGCCGGGCAGATCGACGACCGGCGGACTCTTCCTCTCCGAGGTGGTACTCGAAGCAGGTGGACAGAAGCTGCCATTCGCGGAGGCGACGGCTGACTTTTCGCGGGTACTCTACCCGATAAAGAACACGATCGATGGCGATACAAGTACCCCGTGGGATATCGAGGCAGGGCCGGGATTGCGGAATCAGGATCGGAAGGCGGTCTTTGCCCTTCGGCAGCCGCTTGAGATCGGGGTTGGAGGAAGCCTGACGATATCGCTGGTTCAGAAACAGCAGGATCGAATCAACATTGGCCGGTTCCGCCTCGCGGTCACCGAAGAGGTCGGGCCGCAGGCCGATCCGCTCCCATCGCGCGTCCGACGGATCCTCGCACTGCCGGCTGGTGAACGGACAGCGGCCCAGAAGCGGGAGGTCTTTAGCGCCTATCGGACAACGGTCAATGAATGGGCGGTAGAGAATGAGAAGATTGCCGAATTGTGGCGAGATTGGCCGTATGCGGCGACCACTCTGGCGCTGAAGAGTCGCGAGGAGTCACGCGAGACCCGGCTCTTCAAGCGTGGTGATTGGAAGCGTCCCGGAGAGTTGGTGGCGGCCGGTACGCCGGCGGTTCTGCCCGGGATGGCGGCCAGCCTGCCGCGAAACCGGCTTGGCCTCGCCAAGTGGATCGTTGACCGAGGCAATCCACTCACGGCACGGGTGATCGTCAATCGCGTCTGGCAGCAGTATTTCGGGGTTGGACTGGTCACGACGCCAGAGGATTTCGGGACCCGTTGCGAGCCGCCCTCCCATCCGGAACTGCTCGACTGGCTGGCCGTCGAGTTTATGGAGAAGGGATGGAGCATCAAGCATCTCCATCGACTGATCGTAAATTCAGCCACCTATCGCCAGACCTCTCGCACCACTCCCCTCCTGCTGGAGAAGGATCCCACCAACCGCTGGCTGGCACGAATGCCGCGGCTTCGGGTCGAGTCCGAAATTATTCGTGACATCTTTCTCGCCACCTCCGGGCTGCTCAGCCGGAAGATTGGCGGGCCTTCGGTCTTTCCACCAATACCGGACGGGGTGCTGGTCCTCAGTTATGGTGGGGCCACCTGGAATCAGAGTACCGGGGAGGACCGATATCGGCGCGGAATGTACACTTTCTGGAAGCGGTCGGTGCCCTATCCCGGGTTGCTGGTCTTCGATATGCCTAATGGCGATCAGTCGTGTCCGCGGCGCACACGTTCAAACACTCCGCTTCAGGCGCTGACGACGCTCAATGATCCGATCTTTATGGAGGCCGCCCAGGCGCTGGCCCTTCGCATCTGGAAGGAGGGAGGGCCGACCGATCGGGCCCGGATCATCTATGGATTTCGCCTCTGTACTGGCCGCCAGCCGAGCGCCTTTGAGCTGCAACAGCTGACGAGGTTCCTCGAGCAGCAGCGTCCGGGATTTGTTGGTCGAACCGCCAGTGCCGTCTATGTTGCCGCTGCTGATCCGGCGCAGCTGCCGGAAGATGTCAACCTGGAACAGGTTGCGCCGTGGACGATGGTCGCGCGCGTCCTTCTCAACCTCGACGAGTCAATTACACGGGAATAGACTATGAACTACCAGGACGAGATAGATGTTGAACTGAAGAAGCTCCTCACCCGCCGTCATTTCTTTCGTGATTGCGGGATGGGGCTCGGATCGATGGCCCTCGCCTCACTGCTGAACAGGCCTGGCTATGCTCGGGAACAGTCTCCGGCGAAGCCGAAGGTTACGGCCAGCAACCCCCTCGCTCCCAAAAGCCCTCACTTCCCGGCCAAGGCAAAGCGGGTGATCTACATGTTTATGGCCGGAGCTCCCTCCCAGCTTGAACTCTTCGACTATAAGCCGGAGCTGGTAAAGTACAACGGCAAGCCGGTACCCCAGGAGCTGGTGAAGGGGATCAACTACGCCTTCATCAAGCCAGATGCGGCCCTCTACGCCACCGAACTCAGGTTTGCTCGCCACGGCCAGTCCGGAGCGGAGATCTCCGAGGCGCTGCCGTATCTGGCGAGGGTGGTCGATGATATTACAATCGTCAAATCGATGACGACGGATGCGATCAATCACGCTCCCGGTCAGATCTTTATGAACACCGGCTCGGTTCAGTTCGGACGTCCGAGCATGGGGTCGTGGGTGACCTACGGCCTTGGCAGCGAGACGCAGGATCTGCCGGCCTTCGTTGTTCTCTCCTCTGGCGGGGGAATCAGCGGTGGAGCCTCCAACTGGGGGGCAGGTTTTCTGCCAACCTTCTACCAGGGAGTTACCTTCCGCCGAACTGGCGATCCGATCCTTTCGCTTGCCAGTCCGCGCGGAATCAACCGGCAGATGCAGCGACAGTCGCTCGATACGTTGAAGATGCTCAATGAACACCATCTTGAGGTAACGGGAGACCCGGAGATCGCGACGCGTATCAACTCATTTGAGATGGCCTATCGCATGCAGGAGAGTGCGCCTGAGCTGATGGATCTTACGAAGGAGGATAAGGCGACACTTGAGATGTATGGTGCGACGCCCGGCAAGCCATCTTACGCCAACAACTGCCTGCTTGCACGGCGGCTGATTGAGCGTGGAGTGCGCTTCGTTCAGCTCTTCCACGAGGCGTGGGATCATCACAGCGAGGTCGTTCGCGGCGTTAAGGGGCAGTGCAAGGTCACCGACCAGGCTTCGGCGGCGCTGGTGAAGGATCTGAAGCAGCGCGGTCTGCTCGATGACACCATCATCATCTGGGGTGGTGAGTTCGGACGGACGCCGATGGTGGAGAGTGATCCGGAGGCAAATCGGGCGCTCGGACGCGATCATCACAACAAGGCCTTCACCATGTGGCTGGCCGGCGGTGGCTTCAAACCTGGAATCACGCTTGGGAAGACCGATGATCTTGGTTTCAATATCGTCGAGGATCCGGTACAGGTTCACGATCTCCACGCGACGATCCTTCATCAGCTCGGGTTTGATCACACGAAACTGACCTACCGGTTCTCAGGGCGTGATTATCGCCTGACCGATGTTCACGGAGTTGTCGTTGACAAGCTGCTGGCATGAGTGACGAACCGATCCGGCTTTCGAAGTTGATGGCGAGTCGTGGGCTCTGTTCTCGCCGGGAGGCTGACGAGTACATTGCCGCGGGCCTCGTGAAGGTCGATGGCAAGGTGGTTAGTCAGCTCGGGACACGTGTCTCACCGGATGCTGAGGTGATCCTGTTGCCACAGGCCCGAAAGCAGCAGCGTTCACTGGTGACGATCATTCTTAACAAGCCGGTTGGATACGTCTCTTCCCAACCCGAGCCCGGATACCAGCCGGCGATCGTACTCATCACCCCTGAGAACCAGTTCGGGGATTCGCGGCGGACGCTCCGTCGTGAGCACTGGGCGGGGCTGGCGGTGGCCGGGCGCCTCGATATCGACTCGCAGGGCCTGCTTATCTTCACCCAGGATGGCCGACTGGCGAGGCGCATCATCGGTGAAGAACGCGAAGTCGAGAAAGAGTATCTGGTTCGAATTGCCGGTGAGGCGACCGCTGAGCGATTGGACCTGCTCCGGCATGGCCTTACTCTCGACGGGCGGCAGCTTCTTCCGGCGCGCGTCGAACGACTCAATCGGGATCAGCTCAGATTTGTGCTTCGGGAAGGCCGAAAGAGGCAGATTCGTCGAATGTGCGAACTCGTCGGTCTGCA
>JBEGMZ010000033.1:0-2758 GCA_041182745.1 Acidobacteriota bacterium | reverse complement strand
CGGTTCGGCCACGACGCTGCCGGGCCGCCTCAAAGAGAATGACCGCCGCGGCGGCGGCGACATTGAGCGACTCAACTGGCGGACTGAGAGGTATTCGAATGCGGTGAGCAGCGTGCTCCATCAACTCCCGGCTGATCCCGCTCCCCTCGTTTCCGAGAAGAAGAAGCGTGGGCTGACACCAGTCATACTCGGTGTAGGAGAGGTCTCCCTCAGCGGAGGTCGCCACCGGACAGAGCGCGAACTGCGCGCTCGCGGCCAGAAGGGAGGCTGGCGTCAGGTCACTGACGAGTGGGAGGCGGAAGGCTGACCCCATCGACCCGCGCAACGTCTTCGGGGCAAACGGATCGACGCTTCCCCGCAGGGCGACTATCCCGGTGGCCGCGGCGGCTTCGGCCGTTCTGATGATCGTGCCAAAATTGCCCGGATCCTGAACCCCGTCGATGCCGACCACCAGCGGGACTCGATCCGACCTGCTGGCCAGCACTCTCCCGAGCTGGCAATCGGGCCGTTCCGCGATCAGGATAATCCCCTGCGGACTGACCGTGTCACTGACCGTGGCAAAGACTGGATCGGCCATCTCAAAGAGGGGGCAGCCACGCCGGCCAACCTCATCGATGATCGCCCTCCCCCGGGGCGTCAGCTCGCTCGAATGAAAGCAACTGAGAAGGCGAACCGGTGAGGAGAGACAGGACTCGATCAGCCGCTCCCCTTCGACAAACATCTGCCCGGACTCGCGCCCCTCTCGCACTCGCCGCGCCTGCTTCAGTCTTTCATTTGCCGGACTGGTAATCATGCCGCTTTCCCGATACATTCCTGAGGATATCTCCACCTGGCTACTACGCTATTGTGTCGCTTTGTCGATCTCTCCGCAAGCCCCGAAAGAGAAAGGGCTCACCGCACCCTGAGCGACCGACCACTGACGGTCGAGCCTCATTGAACGATGAACCCTGCTGACGGTTGAAAGACGGACTACCGTCCGGGCTTGCGCGGCATCTTCTCGTCACGCATCGCGGCGTTATAGATGAATGCGGCCATAATGACCGAGGCCTGCTTCATGTCATCCGACTGGAGCCGCTCGAAGGTATCCATGTTTGAATGGTGGGTCCGGGTGTCATACTCGACTGGATCCTGGATGAACTGAAAACCGGGCAGCCCGACGGCGTCAAAAGCGAGGTGATCGGTTCCGCCGGTATTCTGAATTGTAAGGGTCGCTGCTCCGAGGTCGTGGAACGGCGCAAGCCAGTCGCGAAAGATGGGCCGCACCGCCTCGTTCCCCTGCAGGTAGACACCGCGGATCTTTCCGGTGCCGTTATCAAGGTTGAAGTAGACCGAGAACTTCTCGTGATCAGGCTTGGTGACAAGCGGACCAAGCGGATTCATGGTCGCCATCATTCGCCCCATCTCATCGCGCTGCTGCTGTTGCTGCGGTGAGAGTTGACGCTCAGCGAAGTGCTGGCGGACGTAGCCACGGGAACCAAGCAGCCCCTGCTCCTCCCCGCTCCAGAGCGCAATGCGAATTGTCCGTCGCGGCTGCACTCCAAGTGCCTTGAGGATACGCACCGCCTCCATGGCAACGGCCACTCCAGCGGCGTTATCGGTCGCTCCGGTGCCACCGTGCCACGAATCGAGGTGACCACCCAGCATGACCAGCTCATCCTTCCGGTCCGTTCCGGGAATCTCCGCCACCGTGTTGCTGGCGGTCAGGTCTTCGTCGTGGTAGCGCGCTTTGATGTCAATCTCAACCCTCACCGGAATCCCCTTGGCAAGAATCCGGGCGATGCGGTTGTAGTGCTCAACCGTCAGCTGGAGGGACGGGATCGATGGTGGACCATTCTTCTCGCGGGATCCTCCGCCCTGAACAAAGACGGTTCCGCCATCACCAATCCGGGCGACCTTGAACTGGGCGAGGGCTCCTTCGGAAAGAAGGAACGCGTTGATTCGGGGCATCAGGGCCATTCGGGCCCGCATCGCCTGCATCTGCTCCGGCGACATCTGGCGACCCGCGCCACCACCCTGGGGGACGTCGTTGGCCATCTTCAGCAACTCGGCATCGGTCATCCGCTCTCCCGGCGAGTTGAACCAGGCCTTGACCTCGCGTGGCGGTGCCGCCATCACTATCCGCCCCTTCAACTGTCCCTTGTACTTCTCGAGATCGGCCTCGGTCTGGATACTGACCTGGATGACCTCGGCGCTGAGCGGGCCATTGGTTCCCGGCGTCCACGCTTCAGGATAGGCGATCAGCGGGAAGGGCGTCGGCTCGATGACGTGCGCGCTGACTCTCTCAAACGACCAGCCCCGACCGAAAGTCCCCCACGGCTCGACTGCCGCGTTGACCAGACCCCACTCGGCGAGCTTCGTCCTTGTCCACTCATTCGCCTTTTTCATGTTTGGCGAACCGGTGAGGCGATGCCCGACGACATCCGTCAGCCAGCTCAGGGTCTCCATCACCTGCGACCGCTCCATCCCCTCGGAGCGGATCTTCTTCATCATCTCCTGATCGACCTTCTCGCTCTGGCCAACCTGGGCACCTGCCGTCAGCACAAAGACGAGCAGGGCAAGTACTGACAGGCTTGTCAAGGCCATCTTTCGGCCATGGCCGACGCTACGTCGCAAATACATCGATGCTACCTCCGCTGATTGCTATTCACAAAAATGATAAGACCAGCCCGACGCCGGGGGTGAGAGCAGTCTCACCCTTCCGTCTTCTTTGCCAATGTCTCGAATTGGCCAATGACTGGAATTCGCCAATGTCTCGAAC
>JBEGMZ010000032.1:0-3921 GCA_041182745.1 Acidobacteriota bacterium | reverse complement strand
CAACCAGCGGATATCGCTCTCCCGCCATCCGCAGGTGGGCGTGCTCACGGCGAATCCTCCACCCCACGTCCAGTCCGGCAAGATCTCCGACCGCCAGCGGCCCCATCGCCATTCCGAATCGCGTCAGCGCCCCGTCAACATCCTGCGGCAACGCCCCCTCCTCCACCAGAAACTGAGCCTCATTGCTGTAGGGATGGAGCATCCGGTTACCGACAAAGCCGTAACAGTTGCCGACTACCACCCCAACCTTCTGCAACCGCTTCGCCAGCTCAAGCGAGGTCGCGATCACCTCGGCGCTTGTCTTCTTGCCACGCACGATCTCAAGCAGCCGCATGACATTGGCCGGACTGAAGTAGTGGTGCCCAATCACCAACTCCGGCCGCCCGGTCGCCGCCGCAATCTCGTCAATACTCAACGTCGAGGTGTTGCTCGCAAGGATCGCCCCCGGCCTCGCTATCCGGTCGATCTCGCCAAAGATCCGCTTCTTCAGCTCCATCCCCTCAAAGACCGCCTCCGTGATGATGTCGGCCTCCGCAAAGCCATCGTAGTCGAGCTGCGGTCTGATCCGCGCCAGTCGCTCCTCCATCGTCGCGGTCGTGAAACGACCTTTTCGGACCGAGTTCTCGTAGTTCCGTCGGATCGTCGCCATCCCCCGCTCCAGCGCCTCCGCTGAACTGTCACGGATGATCACCGGGATGCCGGCATTCGCGTAGTTCATCGCGATCCCGCCGCCCATTGTCCCCGCTCCGATCACGGCGGCCCGCTCAACTGCACCGGCCTCCACCTCGCTCACCCCAGCCTCACCCTGAGTCTTCTTCTCGTTACTCATCTCATCTCTCCCCCTTTAATCCCCCGATTTTGCCTGCTCTTCTGACCCAACCCGAGAATATCACGCCTTCCCCGCACCAGATCAATCCCTATTGCTCCCGGTGAGATCTCTCTGTTACCACTCCCGGATCGGGTCGACGCACTGCCAAATGTCACTTTTTTATTGAGATAAGTAAGTGCTTACATTTTGGGTTGTCCGGTCTCGGTGGGATGTGTTAGTAAGTGTTTACTTCAGATTGGAGAAGCGATGAAGAAGCGATAAAGAAGCGACGAGGTGGCGGGAGGTAGCAATTGGGTGCAGGTGAGAACACAGAGGGAAAAGCCAGTCCTCCGCGAATGGCGGCGGTGGACAGGCGGCAGCAGATCATCGAGGTTGCGGTAGATCTCTTTTCGCGGCGAGGTTTTCAAGGGACGACAACGCGGGAGATCGCGCAGGCGGCCGGAGTGAATGAGGCGACGATATTTCGTCATTTCGCGACCAAGAGCGAGTTGTACGCAGCGATCATCGATTGGAAGTCGTGTGCGGACGATCTGCTGGCGCTTGAGCGGGCATTGGAGGAGACGCAGGAGACAGGGAACGACCGGGGATTGTTCGAGGCGGTGGCAGCACGGATGCTTGAGATCAACAACCTGGATCCGAACACGCTGCGGCTGATGCTCTACAGTGGACTCGAGGGGCATGGGCTGGCGGAGATCTTCTATCGTAACCATATTGTGCGTGTCTTCCAGGCACTGGCAGGTTTCATCGAGCGCCGGATAGCGGAAGGGATCTACCGGAAGGTCGATCCAATGACGGCGGTGCGAGCGTTCATCGGGATGGTGCATTACCACGTTCTGACGACAAGGCTCTTTCCGCAGCAGACGAACGAGTTGCTGAACATCAGCAACTCCGAGGCGGCAGTGAGGTTCGCCGATATCTTCCTCGCCTCGGTGCTCGGTCGGGAGAAGGATCTGGCCGCGGTTTCAGTCTACGGTCGGACAGAATAGATTCATATATACAAAGTATAAGACGGAAACAGGGAGAAGGAGACAGGAGATGGGTGAGTATGACGGAACCAGGAGCCGAAGCCGGCTCTGGATGATCGGGATAGTGGTAGCCGGGCTGGGCCTGCTGCTCTGGTTCTACCTGCGGCCAAGGGAGCAGGAGCAGTCAGTGGCGGCAAAGGTCTCGGTTGTCCCGGCGGAGCCGACGCCGATCGATGTGACCTCGGCGGCGGCGATCACGCGTGATCTGGAGCGTGGGCTTGAGGTGGTCGGATCGCTGGCAGCAGACGAAGAGGTGGTTATCGGGGCGCAGGTTCCGGGAGAGCTGGCCGAGCTGAAGGTCGACTTTGGCAGTTTTGTGACGGCCGGGCAGGTGATAGCCCAGATCGACCAGCGTGACGCTAAGTTGCGGATCGAGCAGGCGGAGGCAGCCCTGCGGCAGACGCAGGCACGGCTTGGGATCCGAGATGGAGAGAAGTTCGAGGCGCGGCAGAACGCGGAGGTACGGATCGCGCAGGGAGCACTCGATCTGGCGACGGTTGAGCTGGATCGGGCGGCACGGCTGGTTGAGAAGGGAGATATCGCGCGGGCGGTCTTCGATCAGGCGCGGATCAATCACAGCCTCGCCCAGGCCCGCCACCAGGCGGCGATCGATGCCGTCAACCAGCAGCTGGCGATCGTCGAGCAGCAGCGAGCGGCATTGCAGTTGGCGCGAAAATCGTTGACCGACACGGTGGTGCGGGCACCGATTACCGGGGCGGTAAAAGAGAAGTTCGCGGCGCGTGGGGCCTACCTGCCGGTAGGGGGGCGCATCCTCTCGCTGGTGAAGATCAATCCATTGCGGTTGCGGGCCGATGTGCCAGAGTATGCGGCGGCCTCGGCGCGGGTTGGACAGTCGATGACGCTGCGGGTAGAGGCCTTTCCGGAGCAGACCTTCAGTGGTCGGGTGGTCAGGATCGGGGCGGCGCTGAGCGAGCAGACGCGGTCATTGACGGTTGAGGCGGAGGTGGCGAATCCCCGCAACCTTTTGCGGCCCGGGATGTTCGCCAAGTCGAACCTGATTCTGAGTCGGGCAGCGCCGGCCATTCTCGTCCCGCAGCGGGCAGTGGTGAATGCCGCCGGGCTGACCAAGCTCTTCGTCATCGAGAACGGGCGCACGGTTGAGCGAATTGTTAGAACCGGAGTGACCGACGGGGAGCTGGTTGAGATCAGTGAGGGAGTTCGCGATGGCGAGGTTGTCGCGACGAGCAATACGGACAAGCTTCAGTCGGGAAGTCTGATCCGGACAGCCAATCGTCAGAATTAGTCCGGGATCGATCCCCGATCGATTCCGGATCGATGAGGACCCGCAAGAGGTCCGGCAGGAGAAGGAGAGAGAGTTATGCAGAAGCTGGCGGAGATCTGCGTCAGACGCCCCGTCTTTGCGACCATGCTGGTCCTGACACTGGTCGTACTGGGGATCTTTTCATACAACCGTTTGGTGATAGAGCGATTTCCGCGGGTCGAGTTCCCGACGATCGTCATTTCGACGATTCTGCCTGGAGCGGGCCCGCAGGAGATTGAGACGGAGATCTCCGACAAGATTGAGGAGGCGCTCAATACGATTAGCGGGATCGAGGAGCTGCGGTCAGTCTCGTCGGAGGGCGTCTCGCTGGTGATTGTGACGTTCGAGTTGGAGCGGGATCTTGACTCGGCGGCACAGGATGTCCGGGACAAGTTGAATACCGCCCTCCCGCTGTTGCCGAAGACGATCGAGCAGCCGGTAGTGCAGAAGTTCGATCCGGACGCGGCACCGATTATGACCATCTCGCTCGCCTCGAATCGCTCGATTCGTGAGACGACGGAGTTTGCCGACAAGGTTCTGCGGCGACAGATCGAGTCGATCAGCGGGGTCGGTCAGGTACAGATCATTGGAGGCCGCAAGCGGCAGGTCAACGTCAAGCTGGATGGTGATAAGCTGCGCGGTTACAACCTGACGGTTGCCCAGGTGTCGGCGGCACTTCAGGCCCAGAACCTTGAGGTTCCAGGCGGTCGGATCGACCAGGTCGACCGCTTTCTGACGCTGCGGACGCTCGGGCGGCTCTCCGACGTCGCTTCCTTCAACCGGAT
>JBEGMZ010000031.1:0-6629 GCA_041182745.1 Acidobacteriota bacterium | reverse complement strand
CACCCGAAGCTGTTCCAGCGGGAATCAGAAAATTTATCTGCCCTGAACTGACATAGAAGAGCGGTGAATACCTCGTCAGGCCAAGGCTGTCGCGGACGGCCACTCGGGTCCCTCCAAGACGGGTCGGAAGCGGAATCCCACCGGCGCTGCTGTTGCTGCTACCCAGATCACTGCCAAAAGCGCTGACGATCGATTCGGGCGCTCCTCCAGCTGGGCTGTATGAGGCGGCTGAGACGGTTGACAGACTGCCGGGCAGGGTCAGCTGGAAGATACCTCGACCGTGTGTCGCCGCGAAAAGAGTGTTGGTCGCGGCGTGGTAACGGACGGCGAACGTCGCGATCCGAGGGAGGCCGTATCCAGGGCGGAACCAGGTCTGTCCGCTGTCAGTGGTCTGAAACACTCCGAGATCGGTTCCAATGTAGATTGTGTTCGGATTGGTCGGATTGATCGCCACTGAGGTTACTGGTACATCCGGCAGATTGCCGCTGATATTGCTCCAGCTCTGCCCCTGATTGGTCGTCAGAAAGACGTGCCCCGGCGTGGTCGGAGTGTTCTGATCAAAACCGGAGAAGACGACCACGGCCCGCTGCTGATTGCCAGGATCGAGTGCAATCTCCGAAATGAACCGGTTGGGAAGCGGCGACTTTGTGACATTGGTGAAGGTGGTCGTCGCCCCACCCCCGGCGTTGTTTGTTACCTGAATGTTTCCATCATTCGTTCCAACCCATACGGTCTCACCCGGCGGTGAAACGCTCTGGTTGAGCTGGGGAAAGGCAGCGATAGCGGTAATCACCCCTTCCCCCTTGGTGAGGTCGGCTCCAAAGCCGTCGGTACTCGCCCCGAGCCCAGTCCAGGAACTTCCCCTGGTCGCCGTTCGGTAGAGTCGGTGCGTGCCAAAGTAGACCACATTGCCATTCGAGGTGAAGGCCGTGTTCTGGGCCATCGGAGCATAGAAGGCGACCCGATCGGATGGATTGAAGTTTCCAACCACCGCCGTAGTACAGCCAAAACAGCCGCGGCTGCTCCACGTTCCAAAGAGCCCGCGGTTGGTAGATACTCGCGGACCGATCTGGGGCCGTTCATCCTTGTTGTTGATATTGTAGAAGGTGTGGTAGACCACGCGGGGATCAGCTTGATCGACCAGAACATAACCGCCATCCCCATCGGCGATGTGATCCCAGCCGATATTTCCCTGGTAGAGGTTGGTTCCGTTGTCCTGGGTCCCGCCGTAGAGGATGTCGGGACTGGTCGGATGAAGGGCGAGTGACATAAACTGGGTCAGATTGAGTGAATCGTTGAGCTGAAACCAGTTGACTCCGCCCGATTTTGCGTTGTCGGTACGCCACACGCCACCGTCATTGCCCGTAAAGAGGGTCGCTGGTCTGTTCCGGCTGAGGGTAATGCGGTGGGTATCGGGATGGAGACCGCCGCCCGAGGCGCCGACGCTGATGTCCTGCCACGACGTGCCTCCATCGAGGCTCCGCCAGAGGGTACCACCGGAGACGGTCGAATTGGTCGATGTTCCATAGTAGACGACGTTGCCATCGGAGGGGTCGACCGCGATGTCGAGATTGTAGTTTGCCTGGCCCAGCTTCTGTGGACTTGTAACGATCGCCCAGGTGTTCCCGCCATCGATTGAACGATAGATGCCGAGCAGTTCGTCATTGGGGGCGGCAAAGGCAGCATAGAGGGTGCTGGCGGTCGATGGAGGCACCGGCGGACCGATGGTCAGTGCAACTCGGCGATAGGGAGAGGTGGAACCGGAACCGCTTGGATTGACTCCCACGTCGGGCAGGCCGGTCGTCATCCGCTGCCAGCTGCCTGGAGCCCCTTTTGACGCCGAACGAAACAGACCGATCGTCCTCATTCCAACAAAGACGTTGTTGGGGTTGAGCGGGTCGATCACTACATCGTGGGCCGAGAACACTCCGTTGGTGCTACCCGGATCGAGATTAGTCCAATTTTCACCCCCATCAGTCGACCTCCATAGTCCTACCTGTCCAGCGGGTACCTGTTCAGCCGAGGAGGTGGCATGTGCGGTGTAACCGTAGGTGGTAGTAGCGTAGACGGTCGATGGCGTAACGGGATCGACCGCAATCTTCGTGAAGGCGGCGTTGACGAAGGCCAGCCGATTCGGGGAGGTCGCCGATGGCGGTCCGGTGATCAGCCGCCAGTCCCGTCCGCCGTTGGTCGACTTGAGGAGCCCGCTGCCGTAGTAACAGAGAGCGCATCGGCTGCCCTCACCAAGGCCGACGTAGATCGTCTCGGGTGACTTTGGGTCGATCGCGATGGCACCGACCGCCTGTGAGCTCTGGTCGTCAGTCAGCGGACTCCAGTTGTCACCTCCATCCTCAGACTTCCATACTCCACCCTGTGCCCCGCCAAGGTAGATGGTTCTATTGTTCACTCCGTCATACCGCGGATCGATTGCCAGCGTCGAGATACGTCCCGAGACATTGCTGCGCGGAAATCCATACGTCTGCCCGGATATGATCGGTTCCGGTCCAATCGGGAGCCAGAATGGCTCGTTCGTTCCGGTGGCCGTCTGCTGGAGCAGCGGTGCCGATCCGGTCTCGAGTTGTGCGAGCTGTTCCAGCATTCGCTCTCCCGCTCCAGCCGGGATCGTCTCCAGCGGATAGGCTCGCTGACGGTAGAGCCACTCTTCGAGCCGGTCTCCACCACCGGCCTCCTCCACCTCTTTCCCGGTCGATTCCTCTCTCTCTTCCGATATGACGCTGACAAGGCCGAGCAACACCGTGAACATTGTCAGCAAAATAGTCTGTCCGGCCATTTGCCTTAATCTTAACATCGCCGCCACCTTCCTCCAGATCTACCTGACCTCGAACTCGTAGTCGTTCTCTGAGATTACCACGCCCGCTGAATCCCTGATCGTTGCCCGGAGCGTATACCGGCCCGGGCGCTCCGGTCTTGCCCGAACCTCGTTCCACCGAAATGACGAATCGGCCGGCAATGCCACCACCGCCTCCGAAGACTGACCGCCGATCGGATTGCCCGCCCTATCAAGCAGGCGCCAGCTCAATCGAGCCTTGTCGATCGACTCCCATCGATCGTTGATCAGCCAGAGTTCCGCCGTTACTGTCTCACCTGACTTCCAGAGATCACGATCGTAGGCGAATGATGGCAGCACCAGCTGAAACGAACTTCGCACCGTATAGTATGACTTCGTTGGTTGACGGTAATAGTCGAGTGCTGCCATCGTCACCGATGGCCAGATATCGACGGCGTGAAAGTGAAGGATCCCGCCGGAAGGATTATATTTGAGCCTTCGCATCCGCTCGATCGCCAACTGAAAGAGTCGCGCTACATACTCCTGTGTCTGAGGGATGTACTCCTGCAGCGTCTTACCCTCCGGGCTGCCCCAGGCACGCATCGCCTCAGTGATCTGCAGTTTATGAAATACCCAATCGTCGGTATGCTCCCTGATCGGCCAATGGTTGGGGAGAAATCTGATCAGGCTGTCATAATTGGGCAGGGCCGTCGCACCAAGCTCTGAGATGAACTTTTCGCGAACTCTGGTGTACTCCCAGATTGTCCCACCGTACCATCCCTCGTAGACGTGGGCGTCCCCGTACCTCCCGGTTGAGCGGACAACTGGCCGGCGCTGCGGATCGTGCAGGAAGAGGCGGGGCTCGAGATGTTTTGTCAGGTCGCGGTAGTTCTCGAGCGACTCCTCGTCGCTTGTCGCCCAGACTGCCAGCGAGGCATGGTTGCGAACATACCTGATGAGCGGGTCATAGAGTCCAGCGGCCTTCAACGAGAAAGCCCGATCCTCGGGATACCAGGCCTCGAGGTAGTCCTGGAAGACCAGGATTCCCAGCTCATCGGTCAGATCGTAGAACTCCGGATTGCTGAAGTGGCAGTGGAGCCGGATCATATTGACGTTCATCTGGCGTATCAGGTCGAGATCTCGCTCGTAGCCTTTTCGGCTCATCTCGGAGAGAAAAAGGTTGTAGTAGTAGTTGGTGCCGCGAACGAAGAGACGACGGCCATTGAGATAGAACTTCCAGTCGATCTGCTCGATCTCGCGAATTCCAATCCGCAGGACGCGACGGTCGGAGAGGCGACCCTCCCGCTGGAGATCGATTCGCAGCTGGTAGAGGTTCGGCTTTCCGTGATCCCACGTCCACCATAGCTCGGGTTTATCGATGTGAATTCGATACTGGCGGTCTGTCCGTCCGGGCTCGATTGTCAACGTTGAGCGGAGCTGCCAGGCCTCTGGCCCACTGAAGTTGTCTGGTCGAAGTGTCATCAGCAGGTCGACTGCCGTCATGCCAGCTGCCTCGAAAGTCAGGTCGACAACAACCTCGGCGCTCCCGTCACGATTGAGTCGGGTATCGACTGCCACCGCATCGATCGTCGCTGCTCCGGTGACCGTCAGATTTACCGGCCGGGTGATCCCGGTCGCCGTGATCTTGTCCGGTTTCTGATCGACCGCACCATATGACCCCTTGATCGTGTAGGGGCGGTGGCGCCAGTAGTAACTGACTGGTGTCCAGACCCGTACTGCCAGTATGTTTGGTCGATCCGCCTGAAGCTGTCCGGTCACCTCGACCGACCACGGATCGATGTAGCCCTCGTGCCGGGCGATCAGCTCTCCGTTCAGATAGACATCGGCATGGTAGTCGGTCGCTTCAAACCAGAGCCATATTCTGTCGTTTGGTGCGGCAACCGGACGGCTCAGGCTGCGTCGATACCACCACTCCTTTGCGCTGACCCATTCTGCTTCCCGGGTATGGATCTTTGACGGGTCGAGGAACTGCGTGTGGGCGGAGCCGGGAACCGAAACTTCCCGCCACTCCCGGTCATTGAAGCCTGGCAGGTGAAATCCTTTTTTCTCACCCTCCGACTTCTCGGACCAGGTGGCACGCCAGGTTCCGCCAAGATCGATTTGTTGGATATCTCTGCCACTCTCCACCACCGCTCCGGCCGCAACCTTTTCAATGGTTGTCGGCTCTCGCACTTCGTCTGTCCGATCCGCGAGGCTCCCCGGTACAGAGCCGGCGCGCATCACCGCGAGGATTGGCTGGATGTGGCGTCGATAGGTGCTCCGGGCCTCGACGATCGTTACTGTTCCTCGCCAGCGTGGGAAGGAGAGTGCGATCTCCGAGCTATGTCCGCCTTCCTTCAGCTCCCTGACTGCAAGGAACTGCCGCCCTCCGATTCCGTGCCAGTCGAGCCGGGGGTCGAGTTCAAGGATACCCAGCGCTCCATAGTCCTCCTGGCGGTTATAGTAGAGGAAATGCCCCCCTGGCAGATCTGCGTGCCGCTGTGGCCCAACCGGTCGGTCGGGTGGGTTGTCCGTCTCCCAGCCATCCGGGAAGCGCGTCTCTTCACCATCGAAGACTCGGTTGAATGGTTCGTAGGGAGTGGCAGAGATCGAGGAGAAGAAGAAGCCGAGGCGTTCCCCGGCCTGGGCTCTGTCGACCTCTGTTCGCCACGACAGCACAGGGCTTCCGGCCACGGAGGTAAACTCCCAGGTTTCACTACGGCCCCCCGCCAGCCTGCCCTTCATTCTTACTCGCAATCGATAGGGCCCTGGCTCGACGATCTCGACCTGGTCAAAATGGCCGCTCCGCTGGAGCTGCTCATTGCCCGACCGGGGGAGGGCGAAGGTTCCGATTCCCGCACTCCTGACTCCGTGGGCGAGGGGTTCTTCGACATCCGGTGAAGTGTCGATCAGATTGAGCATTTTTCGCTCGCCGGTCTGCTTGTGCCAGGCTGCGACAATGGCGGGCTCGGTCCCCTCACGTCCGAGGTTGATGATCACGGCGTAGTGGCTGTTTGCAATCTCATAGCGACCAACCCCAACTGCTCGCGCACTCAGCTCTGGCGCGACGTTTGGAGCCACGCTCTCTTTGGACGTCAGTCCGCTGACGAGCTGAAAGACTGGCCGCTCTCCCGGAATGAGCGTAGCCGGAAAGAGTATCTCCGCCAACCGGATCGACCCATCGGCATGGGTTGTTGCAACCTGAACCTGGGGGCGGATGACCTGACCATCCGGAGTGATGATCCGAAGTTCGCCCTTTCGCGCTTCTCCCGGGCCAAAAGCGTACCTGAGGCTGACAATCTCTCTGTCACGCCGGTAAATTCCAGTCGGCTCTTCCAGTGTGATCGACCAGCTTCGCAAATTTTCAGCCTGCCGACTCTCCAGCTGGCGGGGCGCGCTGTCGGCATAACAGACGGCACAGACCAGGCAGAGCAGTCCGTACAGATTGGTGATATACGGGATCGATCTCTTCATCACAACTCCATCGTCATCACTACGTCGATACTGACGTTCTGCGTCACAGGTAAACACGTCTGATAAGATAACATGGAGGAAGGGGATGGCAAGTGGCAGGAACGTCGACCCGGAGAGCCGGACGGCAAGCGCCCGGCTCTCCGTGATTGCAAAAGGTTACCGGACCGGGCGTTGAAGGATCTCGGCCAGGGCCAGCATTCGCTTGCCATCGAGCGGGCTGCCCGCTCCGGGGGACCGCTTTCGTAAGTCAGCTGCCAGCGCCCGCAGCTGCGCCAACCCCTTTGTCAGTTTCGAACTTTCCGTGATCCGAATCGCCTCACGCAGGTTCGAGATCTCTGCGGTCGGTAGCGCTTTTGCCCTTTCAAGC